>DCCL01000124.1:690-890 GCA_002313795.1 Faecalibacterium prausnitzii | reverse complement strand
TGCCGCTACTGTATGCCGGACGGTGTGCCGAAGCTGGAACATGAAGACATTCTGACCTACGAAGAATTTCTCCGGCTGGCGGCGCTGTTCGCGGCCTGCGGCATCGACACGGTGCGGGTCACGGGCGGTGAACCGCTGGTGCGCCGGAATGTGGCCCATCTGGTGGCCGGACTGAAAGCCACCCCCGGCATCCGGAAAGT
>DCCL01000124.1:352-563 GCA_002313795.1 Faecalibacterium prausnitzii | reverse complement strand
GTCTGGACACCCTTGACCCGGAGGTGTTCCGGCACATCACTGCCCGGGATGAGTTTGCCGCCGTGGAGGCCGGGCTGCGGGCTGCACTGGAAAGCGGCCTTCCAGTCAAACTGAACTGCGTGCCGCAGGTCGGCGTCAACGAAGGCGAGCTGGAAGCCATTGCCGCTCTCGCGGAAAAATACCCCATTCAGGTGCGGTTCATCGAGATGAT
>DCCL01000124.1:0-302 GCA_002313795.1 Faecalibacterium prausnitzii | reverse complement strand
GGCCCGGAAGTGCGGGCGCGGTTTTCCCGCCGCTGGCCGGAACTGGCTCCCCTGCCTACTGCCCGAAACATTGCGCTGGGCGACGGCCCGGCGGTATACGACACGGTTCCCGGCTGGAAAGGCAGCATCGGGTTCATCACAGCCGTGCACGGCAAATTCTGTGCGTCCTGCAACCGGGTGCGGCTGACCAGTCAGGGATTTCTGCGGCCCTGTCTCGCCAGCGAGATGGGCTGCGACCTGCGGGCCCTGCTGCGGGGCGGTGCACCGGATGAGCAGATCTTGCAGGCCATCCGGGAGACCAT
>DCCL01000282.1:9541-17280 GCA_002313795.1 Faecalibacterium prausnitzii | reverse complement strand
CTCATGAAGTAGGCCATGGGCAGGCGGACGAGCAATGTCTGCACAAGGCCCTGCACCATGACCCAGACGGTCTGGTCGTTTCCGTTGAAATAGCCCACCATGCTGAACAGCACAGCGGTGACGATGGTCTCCGGGGCAAAGCCCTTCAGATAAGCAAAGCCGCTGGCGATGACGGCTGCATCGGTGGTGAAAATGCCGGACAGCAGGTCACCCTTGAACCAGACCAGCGCAAACACTGCGCAGCCGAACACAAGGCCGATGCTGATGCCGGTAAACATGGACTGCTTGGCGCGCTTTTTGTTGCCCGCACCGATGTTCTGAGAGACGAATGCAGCCATGGACTGCATCAGGGAGCTGGGGATCAGCATGGCAAAATTGACGATCTTGCAGGCGACACCGTAGCCGGACGAAGCTTCCAGACCCAGCCGGTTGACAAAGGCGCACAGCGCCAGAAACGAAAGCTGCGTCAGGAATTCCTGCAGCGCCAGCGGCAGGCCGATGCCCAAAAACTTGCGGCACTGGGAGTTGAGCCGGAAATCCGACTTTTGCAGCTTAAAGGGCAGATGCTTTTTCAGCAGGATCACCACAGCGCACACCACGCTGACAGCCTGTGCCGCCACCGTGGCGATGGCCGCGCCGGCAGCGTCCATGTGCAGCCCGGCCACCAGCGCCAGATCGCCGAACACATTCACGATGCAGGCCACCAGCACGAACAGCAGCGGAGATTTGCTGTCGCCCAGGCCGCGGAAAATGGCGGACAGCACGTTGTACGCCACAATAAAGAAGATGCCCGCGCCGCAGATGCGCACATAGCTGGCGGTCAGGTCCACAGCCTCTGCCGGGGCCTGCATCAGCACCGAAATGCCGCGGGCAAAGCCCACCAGCACCACAAACAGCACCGCGGCCATCAGCGCAAACACCACCGCGGCACCACCGATGACCTGCCCGATGTACTCCGGGTGCTTCTCACCCAGATAGCGGGCAATGAGCACCGTGACGCCCATGGCAAACTGCGTCACCACGAAGGTCACAAGATTCAGCACCTGACTACCGGTCGAGACGGCCGAAAGGCCCGAGGTAGAGCCGAACCGGCCCACCACCAACAGGTCAACGGCACCGTATGCGGCCTGCAGCACCAATGCGCCCAGAATGGGCAGCATGAAGAGGGCCAGCTTTTTCAGGATGCTACCCTGGGTAAAATCGCTCTTATCGCTTTTCAAGAAGACCTCTCCTTTCGCACATAACGGCGTGGAATTTTTCAATGGTACGGATGGTGCACTCGGCATCCTCTTCCGGGATATCCTCCATATACGGGGCCAGTGTCCGGAAATAGTCCGCATCGTATTTGCGGGAAAGCTGCTGTCCTGCCTCTGTGATGGACAGATATGTTACTCTGCCATCCTCCGCAGAGACCTGCTTTTCCAGATACCCCTTTGCCTCCATCTCCTTCACCGTCCGGGTCACGCCGGGACGGGGCAGATCCAACGCGGCGCCGATATCCGACACCCTGACGCGGATGCCCTTTTCTTCCAGCGACTGGATGGCATCCATATACTGGATATATGACGGCATCACACCGTCCGGCAGGGGCGGGAGCATATCCCGGGCCCGCTTTGCCAGATAGCAGGCATCCATCATCCGCTTGATGATTTCAACGTTCGTAGATGACCTCTCCTCCCTCAAAAAAGTTATCTTAGATAATTACCATTGATAATTATAAGAACAAAACAGGATTTGTCAAGGTTTTTTCTGCAAAAAAGGCCCCTGCGGGTCTCCGGAGAGGCGCAGGGGTCTGTAACGAATGTACTTCTCTTATTCGCCGAACACGGCAACATAGTCTGCCTTGAACTTTTCAATGCCCTGATCGGTAAGCGGGTGCTTGATCATCTGCTCGATGACCTTGTAGGGCACCGTGGCGATGTCTGCACCGGCCAGTGCGCAGTCGGTGACGTGGATGGGGTTGCGCACCGATGCGGCGATGATCTGGGTGTGGATATCCGGGTAGTTGCTGAAGATCTCACTGATGGTGCGGACGAGCTCGATGCCGGGCTGACCGATATCATCGAGACGGCCCAGGAAGGGGCTGACGTAGGTCGCACCAGCACGGGCGGCCAGCAGAGCCTGATTTGCGCTGAAGATCAGGGTACAATTGGTGGGGATGCCCTTAGCGCTCAGCGCCTTGATGGCCTTGAGGCCCTCTGCCGTCATGGGGATCTTGACCACCATGTGCTTGGGGTCCAAGGCATAGATGGCCTCACCCTCTTTGATCATCGTCTCTGCATCGGTGGTGGTAGCCTTCACCTCGCCGGAGATAGGGCCGTCCACGATGGTGGCGATCTCAGCCAGCGTCTTGGCGTAGTCTTTGTGCTCCTTTGCGATCAGGCTGGGGTTGGTGGTCACACCGGCGATGACACCCATATCGTTCGCCTTGCGGATCTCGTCCACATTTGCAGTGTCAATAAAGAATTTCATAGCAATTCTCCTTTTCAACGATCTTTTGCAGGGAAACAGCACGGAACCGGCCTGTGGGCCTTTCCGTCCTCTGCTTTATTTTACCACGCTTTGCGCCGGGAGAAAAGCCCCCTAATCTCTGCTTTTCAGAGGCATCATATGGGTGGGCTTACCCGGCGTTACGATTTCGTCCTTTTCGGCATCCATTATGACCTCGATTTTTCGATACTCCCCGGGGCATGAGCCGGATCATAAGTTCCCGGCAGGCCCCGCGGGGTGGGATGGCCCTGCCGCCCGCCGCTCACACCTTCCATCCCGCCGGTCTTTCCATCAGATAGAAGGTCATATCTGCCTCCGGGTCGGCCAGCGGGATAAATACCCTACCGGGGTAACGCTCCTGCGCGTCGTTTTGATGCTGCACTATTTTTCTGACTTGCGATAAAACGAAACAGGAGGCAGAATTATGGAATATGTTACCCGAATAACGGCATCAAGATGCCCAAGCCGGGCTACGGCGTCTACCAGACCCCGCCGCAGGACACTAAGCGCTGTGTGCTGGACGCCATCGATGTGGGCTACCGCAGGCTACCGCAGCATCGACACAGCACAGGCCTACGGCAACGAGGAGGGCGTGGGCCAGGCTCTGGCCGAATGCGGCCTGCCCCGGGAGGAATTTTTCCTGACTACCAAGGCCTGGATCACCAATGCAGGTTACGAAAAGGCCAAGTCCTCTATCGAGGAATCCATGCGGAAGCTGCACACCGATTACCTCGACCTGCTGCTCATCCATCAGCCCTTCGGTGATTATTACGGCACCTACCGGGCTATGGAAGAGTTCTATCACGCCGGTAAGATCCGCGCCATTGGTGTATCCAATTTCGGCCCTGACCGTTATCTGGACATCTAACATTTTGCCGAGGTCAAGCCCGCTGTCAACCAGATTGAGACTCATGTCTTCCAGCAGCAGAAAGTCGCCCGAGAGTACCTGAAAAAATACGGCTGCCAGATCGAGTCCTGGGGTCCCTTTGCCGAAGGTCGGAAGGATATGTTCACCAACCCGACCCTGACTGCCATCGGTGCAAAATACGGCAAGACCGCCGCCCAGACTGCTCTGCGCTTCCTGATGCAGAGCGATGTTGTGGTCATCCCGAAGTCTGCCCATAAAGAGCGGATGCAGCAGAACTTCTACCTCTTCGATTTCACTCTCTCCGCTGAGGATATGGCTGCCATTGAAGCTCTGGATGGCGGTGAAAGCCTCTTCTTCTCCCACTATGACCCCAAGACCGTCGAGTGGTTCATGTCCATTCTGTAAAGCATCGCTCATACAAAAAAATCCGCCGGGTGCCTTTCCAAACGGAAAAGTGCCCGGCGGATTTTTCATGGAAAATTCATCGAAACACGCAGGTGTTCAGAAGACCGCCGGTACGATGGTCTGCCGATCCACATCCACCACACCGTAGGTGTTCAGCCGCAGTTTCGGGATGACCGGCAGGCTGACGAATGCCAGGGTCATGAAGCCGTCGATGTCCTCCGAGATGCCGTACTCCGTCAGCAGCGCTTTCAGTTTACGCAGTTCGGCGTCTACCTCTTCTGCCGAGCCGGTGCTCATCAGGCCGGCCACCGGCAGCGCCAGCTCTCCAAGGACTCTGCCATCCACCACAAAGGCCAGCCCTCCTCTGTTTTTGCGGACGGTGTTGCCTGCAAGCACCATATCGGCGTCGTTGGTTCCTGCAACGATGAGGTTGTGGGAATCGTGGGCAATGCTGGAAGCCACTGCGCCGCGTTTCAGTCCATAGTTTCCGAGGAAGCCCAGCCCCACATGGCCGGTATGGCAGTGCCGCTCAAACACTGCAAGCTTCACGATACCCTGTTCCACGTCCACGCCGGGGGCCGTGCCCGGGTGTGTCCGGAACGGCACGATGCGCTCCGTAGTCAGCAGTTCGTGAGGCATCACACAGATGACTCTCTCCTGCTCCCCGGTCTCTTTCAGCGCCAGATCATCCAGGGTGATCTCGGCCATGTCAAAAGAATCCATGACCGGGGCAAAGCGCTTTTCGTCAATGGAGAGCTTTGCCGGATGCAGCATCACGCCCCTTTCGGCCACAAGCTCACCATTTTTATAGACCTGCTCCACCTCAAACTGTTTCAGGTCGGACACCACAACAAGGTCTGCCGTGTAGCCGGGGGCCACTGCGCCGTTTTTCTTCAGACCGAAATACTGCGCCGGGATGAGGGTCGCCATCTTGATGGCAAGGATGGGGTCTGCCCCTGCCGCTGCGGCTTTGCGGATGAGATAATCCACATGACCGTCCCGCAGGAGGGGACCGGGGTGCTTATCGTCCGTCACCAGCATACAGCGCTCACAGAAAGGCTCCCGGAACAACGGCATCAGTGCATCCATATTCCGGGCCGCTGTGCCCTCCCGCACCATGATGTACTGACCACGCCGGAATTTCTCCATTGCTTCGTCCATGTTCGAGCACTCATGATCTGATTCCACCCCGGCGGTAATGTAGGCGTTCAGGTCGCTGCCGCTGAGGAAGGGTGCGTGGCCATCGATGTGCCCGCCTGCCGCCGTGCAGTCTGAGATTTTCTGCAAGATCTTCGCATCTCCGTTGACGGTGCCGTAGGAGTTCATCAGCTCCGCAAGACCCAGCACACGCGGCTCCTGATAATAGGGCCGCAGTTCCTCAGCGTTGAGGACTGCGCCGGACTCGTCCAGGCCGGTAGCGGGGACGCAGGAAGGCAGCATGAAATAGACGGACAGTTTCAGATCTTTGGTAGTTTCCAGCATGAAATCCAGCCCGGCCGTTCCTGCCGCGTTGGAGATCTCATGAGGGTCGGTCACTACCGCCACCGTTCCGTGAGGGAGAACGGCCTGCTCAAAAGCAGGGCCGCAGAGCATGGAGCTCTCGATGTGGATATGCCCGTCGATGAGGCCGGGGCAGACATACCTGCCCTGCAGGTCAACTTCCGTTTTGCCGGAATAGCTGCCTACGCCTACGATCTGGCCGTTGTGGATGGCCACATCTCCCTGCTCTACTTCGTTGGTAAAGACATTGACCACACTGGCGTTTTTCAGCACAAGGTCAGCGGGCTCTGTTCCTCTGGCGGCAGCGATCTGCATCCGTAAGGTTTCTTCCTTCATAGCGGCTCCCTCCTGTTGGTCCATCTGTTTTTAACGCTCTTTCTTCCCCTGCAAAGCGGGGACCGGGCGGTTATTTCGTTAAGCTCAGTGTAGCACAGAACCGGGTGCCGTTCAAGCAAAATATCCGCCCCCATTTTTGTGGAGACGGATATCGTTTCACTTTGTATGGAGCAGCCCGGCAGCAAACTTTTTCAGCTGGCCCGGGTCAATGGGTTTGCTCACGTGGGCATTGATGCCCGCCGCGTGGGACTTTTCGATATCCTCCGCAAAGGCGTTGGCTGAGACTGCAACGATGGGCACAGTGGCGGCGTCCGGGCGCTTGAGGGCACGGATGGCTTGGCTGGCCTCGTAGCCGTCCATCTCCGGCATGAGGATATCGGTCAGAATGAGGTCAAAATAGCCCACCTCCGATCTGCGGAAAGCTTCCAGCTCCTGTTTTCCGTTTTCCACAAGGGTCACTTCGGCTCCGGCATCTTCCAGCATGAACTGAAGGATCTCAGCGTTCAGGGCGTTATCCTCAGCGGCGAGGACTTTCACGCCCCTCAGGCCATTTCCCTCGGCTCGCTCCGTCTCTGCGGATTCTTCGACCGGGTGATAATCTTTATCGATGGGGAAAGTCAGCCGCCAGAAAAACGTCGTGCCAACGTTTTTCTTGCTCTCTACCCGGATGGTGCCGCCCATCCGGTCAAGGATGCGCTTGGTGATGGACAGGCCCAGACCGGAGCCCTTATATTCGCTCCGCGCACCGCTGTGCTCCTGGGTGAAGGGCTCGAACATCTTTTCCTGGAACTCCTTGCTCATGCCGATGCCCTCATCGGAAACCCGGAATTCGCAGGTCACGGTGTCCTCGGTCTGTGCAAGGATCTTTCCATCCACCGTAACGGTGCTGTTGGGGTTGCCGAACTGCAGCGCATTGCCCAGCAGGTTCATGAACACCTGCCGCAGATGCAGCTCACTGGAAATGACCCGCGGCGGGGCGAACTGCTCCACAGTCGGGATGACCAGCCGGATGTTCTTTTCCAGCGCTTTCGTTGCGACAAGCTCTCTGCAGTCCTGCATGATGCCGTAAAGATCGACCGAATCTTTCGGCAGCACCATCTTCTTGTCGTCCAGCTTGTTCATATCCAGAACATCGTTGATGAGGGAGAGCAGATAGCTCGATGCTTTGTGTATTTTGGCGTGGTATTTCCGCACCTGTTCAGGGTCATCCACACAGCGGTCGGAAATCTCCAGCATTCCGATGATGCCGTTCATCGGGGTGCGGATATCGTGGGACATCCGGCTCAGGAACTCGCTGCGCACGGCGTTGGCCTCCTGCAGTTCCCGGTTCTTGCGGTTCATCTTCTCTGCGTAGAAAATCATGAACACACCGACTGCCAGCACGGTGGTCAGGCAGACGATGACCAGAGCTGCCTGCGCCGGATACTGACGGATATAGCGGATGAGTGCGCCGGAGCTGGTGTGGGTGTTGCCGTCGCTGAGATACTGGGTAACTTCCACGTCCGACAGGCTGTCGATGTACCGGTTCATGATCTCCATCAACTCCACGCCGCAGTTTTTGGAGATACCGACGCCCACTTTCTGGTCTTCGCCTGTGATGAGGGTGGTGGTCAGCCGGCTGGCCGTTTCGTAGATATAATACTCCATCACGGAGCGGTCGCCTGCTGCGGCATCGGCTTTATGGCTGTTGACCGCCTCGATGCACTGGCGGGCGTTGTCGTAGAGCACGACGTTCTGATATATCGAAGTATCGATCAGTTCCTGCACGCCCTGCACTACGGCGAGGGTATCATTCTTGTCGTTGTCCAGATCTTTCACATAGGACAGGCCGGATTCGATGACTGGCTCACTGCGGACAAAGCCATGTTCCGCACAGTAGGCCGAGTCGAATTTGAAGCCCGCGATAAGGTCATAGCGGCCCTCAGCCAGAAGCTCGTTGGCCTCGCTGCGGTTTTTGCAGAAGGTATAGTGAAGGGGGATGCCGGTCTCTTCCGAAAAATCGTTCAGGACAGAGATGAGCATTCCCTTCGGCTTTCCCTCCTCCTGATACACATAGGGCGCATCGTAGTCGATGCAGAGCACCTCAAGGCTCTGGAAGCGGGACAGGTCTGCCTTTTCTTTTTCGGTAAGCTCAAAGGTG
>DCCL01000282.1:5847-9511 GCA_002313795.1 Faecalibacterium prausnitzii | reverse complement strand
GGGTGCTTTCCGAGGCCCGGAAATACTGGTCGAACAGCGTATCCTGCAGAGCGGGCTGCACATAGTCGATCTGCTGGATGGCATCGTTCAGCTCCTGCACCAGTTCCGTATTGCCTTTTGTGGCCGCAAAGTAGTAAGAACGGGGCGCGAACCGCTGGATGATGCGAGTATTGGCAAAGGGCGACAGCGATACGCTGGACACCACATCCACTTCCCCATCCAGCAGCGCCTGATACTGAGCATCCGAGGAATCATAGTAGGAGACGGTGTAGCTCAGGTTGCTGGAATCCAGATAATCCAGCACCTCCTCGTTGCGGGTCGTGGCCTGTTCCCACAGGCCGACGCGCAGATTTTTTACATTCTGCACGTTATTTTCATGCAGGCTGCTGGACGAAAGGGCATTCAGCGTGGTATAAACGGTGCCATAGCTGTTTTCGGGAAAGTCAAAATTGGCTTCCGTGTAGGCATTTTTCAGCAGTGGGCCGATGAAATCGGCCTTGCCGTCCATAACGTCCTGCAGGGCGTTCATCACGGCCTCGTTGCCGTTTTCGCTGGGGTAAGAAACAAACTCCAGCTCCCATCCCGTGTACTCTGCAATTTTCTGAAGATAGTCGTAATTATAGCCTGTTATCTTGCCGGAACGGCTGACATAGCTCATACCCTGCTGCTCCGGAAACGCCACGCGCACCACCCGCCGGGTGCTTTCTGCTGCTTTTGCCTTTGCCGGGGCCATGCTGCAGAGCACCAGACAGAGCATCATCCAGCAGAACAGCCGCCGGGCCGCATTTCTCACTCCCACGTTTTTGACCTTCCTCCCCCTCGAAACCAGTAATAATTTCTGTTTTCTGTCCACTATACCATAAATTCAAGTTTCCTACAATAAGCCCATTTGATTTATTGTATTAAATCGTCTATTTTTCTTTTCAGACTAGCTTTCTTTAATAAAAAGCTGTCCGCACTTGTCTTTTCAGTGCGGACAGCTTCGCTTTTATGCGGTTTTCAGTGATTCAGGCAGGAGCCCAGGGTATTTTTCAGGGCATCAAGGTCGAGAGGCTTTGCCAGATGGGCGTTCATGCCGGCATCCAGTGCATCCTGCACATCCCGGACAAAGGCGTTTGCCGTCATGGCGATGATGGGGATGGTCATAGCCTCCGGGTGCCCGGACTGACGGATGGCGCGGGTGGCGTCGTAGCCGTTGAGGACGGGCATCATGATATCCATCAGCACTGCGTCGTAGGTACCTGCGGGGGCGTGGGTGAACATCTCCACAGCGATCTGGCCGTTTTCTGCCACATCGCAGGTCGCACCTTCATGCTTCAGGATCTCCACCAGAATCTCTGCGTTCAGAGCATTGTCCTCTGCCGCAAGGAAGTGCAGACCCTTCAAGTCAATGGCGATATCCGGGCGGGTGACAGAGCTCTTGAAGCGCTCCACATCGATGAGCTTTTCCATCAGGTTTATCTTGGTGAAGGGCTTGGAGAGGAAACCGTCGATGTCGATCTCCAGCGCCTGCGTCTCAATACTCGACCAGTCGTAAGAGGTCAGGAACAGCACCGGGGTGTCGATGGGGATGATCTGGCGGATCTCCTTGGCGGCGTCCAGACCATTCATCACCGGCATCTGCCAGTCCAGAATGATCGTGTTGTACTCGCGGTTCTCGCTGTATTCCTTCCGAACCATTTCCAGCGCGGTCTTGCCGTCGGGAGCAGATTCGATCTCCACGCCGGAGCCTTCCATCATATGACGGATACCTGCGACCACATCGGGGTCATCGTCGGCCACCAGAATGCGGGCAACGCTGTGCTTCTCCCAGAAGGAATCGTCCTGCTCCTCATGCGGGATACGCAGGGGCAGTTCTACCGTGAAGGTAGAACCCTCGCCCACCTTGCTTTCCACCGTGATGGTGCCGCCCATCAGCTCGACGATATTCTTGGTGATGGCAAGGCCCAGACCAGAGCCGACTTCCTTATTGACCAGCGTGCTTTCTGCGCGGGTGAAGGGGTCGAAGATGATCTTCTGGAAGTCCTCAGAGATGCCGTAGCCGTCATCGGCCACCACGAACCGTATTTTCTCCACCGCCTTGGAGGTGGGGCCAAGGTCTTCGATGGTAAAGGTGATATGGCCCTCCATCGGGGTGTATTTGATGGCATTGGACAGCAGATTGATGAGGATCTGGTTGACGCGGACTTTATCGCCCACATACAGCTCATGCTCCATATCGCCCATATTGATCTGGAATGTCTGTTTCTTTGCGCCGGACTGAGGGCGGATGACCACATTGACCGACTCCATCAGCTCATTGATGGAGAACACGGTCTGGTTCAGGGCGATCTTGCCGCTCTCGATTTTGGAGATATCCAGAATATCATTGATGAGGCCCAGCAGATGGTTGCTGGCGGCGTTGATCTTGCGGGCGTATTCGCGCACCTTCACCGGGTCGCCCGGCTCACGGTTCAGCAGCATGGCAAAGCCCATGACCGCATTCATCGGGGTACGGATGTCGTGGCTCATGTTGGACAGGAAGGTGGTCTTTGCCGCGTTGGCGTCCTGCGCAATTTCCAGAGCATCCCGCAGCTGCTGGTTGTGCTGTTCCTGCATCTCGGCCTGTTCCTTCTGCATGGCGGCCTGCTGTTTTGCGGAGCGGGTCGCCAGCAGGACGATGACCGTAGCAATGATGCCCACGAACACGAGGATGAAGAGGGTAGCCTGCGCCGGGTGGCGGCGGACGAATATCATGAGAGAGAAGGAATCGCTGTGCTCATTGCCGCTGCTCAGGCAGGCCGCGAGGTCGGCTTCCGACAGGCTGTAGAAGTAGTTGTTCAGGATGGCGAGGAACTGGGTATCGCAGTCGCGGGAGACGGCGGCGCAGATCTTCTGATCCTGTCCGGGAATGACGCTGGTGACGAGGGTACTGCCCATCTCATACAGGTAGTAATCCAGCACCGAGCGGTTGCCCGCTGCCAAATCGGCCTTGCCGCTGGTCACTGCCTTGATTGCGCTCTTTTCGTCCTCGCAGAGGATGGTCTCGTCATATTCAGAAGTCTCTATCTGCTCTTCCAGCCCCTTGACCAGTGCAATGCGCTTACCGCCGGTGCCGGACGGAGACTGCACATAAGCCGTGGCCGTCTCCAGCACCGGAGCACTGTTGATAAAGCCGTACTCTGCGCACATACCGGATGTGAGCTGCAGCCCGATGAGCAGATCGAAGTGCTGACTCTCTACCAGCTTTTTGGCCTCTTCGCGGGTGGAACAGAAGGTGTACTTCATGGTCACGCCCGTTTCCTTGGCGAAATCGTTCAGGATGGAGACCAACATACCAGCGGGCTGACCATCCTTCTGATAGGTATAGGGTGCATCATCGTCCACGCAGAGCACCTGCACTGTGCCCATCTTTTTCAGCAGGGCAGCTTCACTTTCCGTCATCAGGAACGAGTCGTTCACCGTGCGGAAATATTTGTCATAAAGGGTATCCTGTAATTTCGGCTCGGTCTGGTCGATCTTTTCAATGGTCTCGTCCAGCTCCTGAATCAGTGCCGTCTCCCCTTTCGGGGCCGCAAAGTAATACGGGCGGGGCGCGAACTGCGCCACGATGCGGGCATTCGACACCGGTGAGAGGGACACGCTGGTGATGACATCCACATCGCCGTCAATGAGGCCCTGTTTC
>DCCL01000282.1:1743-5805 GCA_002313795.1 Faecalibacterium prausnitzii | reverse complement strand
TGAGCATCCCAACTGTCATAATAAGTGATCTCATAGGGGATCTTTTCTGCTTCCAGATAGGCGATGGCCTCACTGTTGCGGGTGACTGCCTGTTCCCATAGGCCCACCCGCAGCACATCCAGGCTGATGAGGTTCTGCTCCCGCAGGCCGCTGGACGTCAGGGCGTTCAAGGTGGTATACACCGTGCCATAGCTGTGCTCCGGGAACTCGAACAGCTCCTCGGTGGAAGGATTCTTCAGCAGCGGGCCCATCAGCTCGACCTTGCCGTTCTGCAGGTCAGTGATGGCGCTGCCCACGGCCTCGTTGCCGTCGTTGCTGGCATAGAGGACATAATCCATCTTCCAGCCGGTGTATTCCGATATCTTTTCCAGATAATCGTAGTTGTAACCTGTCACCTTACCGGAATGCCCGATAAAGCTCATGCCCTCCTGGGTGGGGAACGCCACCCGGATGACCTGCTGTCCGCTTTCCTCTGCGTGGGCAGTCAGCGGCTGCAGCGTCAGCATGACCAGCATCAGCGAAAGGAACAATGCCGCAATTCGTTTCGCTGACCGTTCAAATTCTGTTTGTTTCATGATCCGCTCCATTTTATTGAGCCTGTTTCGGGCGTCCTGCCGCAGAGGACAGTTCTGATTCTATTATACACTATCCTAAGATTCTTAGCCACAGAAGGAAAAAAATTTCATATACATCTCTGTTTTTTGGTTTACAATTCAGACTTTTTCGCATATTTTGCAATGGTCTCAATGAGAACATCTTTGAAAATGGGTTTTCCGAGGTGGGCATTCATCCCGCAGCGGAGACATTTCTGCACATCTTCCTCGTAGGCGTTGGCACTCATGGCAATGATGGGAACGGTATCAGCGTCCGGTTTCTCGGAGCTGCGGATGGCCCGCGTAGCCGCATAACCGCCCATCACCGGCATCATCAGATCCATCAGGATGGCGTCATAAGTCCCCGTCGGGGCAGCAAGATACTTCTGCACGGCCTCTTTTCCGTTCCCGGCCTTTTCCACGATGGCACCGGCATCTTTCAGCACGAACTCTGCGATCTCCATATTCAGTTCGTTGTCTTCCACCACAAGGAGCCGCCTGCCCCGGATATCTCTCTGTATCTTGGGAGCAGGTGCTGTGCGGACAGCATCCTTATCGATCTCAAAGGGCAGGACGACGGTAAAGCAGGTGCCCTCCCCCAGTTTGCTTTCCACGGTGATGGTGCCGCCCATCTTCTTCACCAGCTGGCCGACGATGGCCATGCCGAGGCCGGTGCCGCCGTATTTGGAGCGGGCGGTGTTGCTCTCCTGCACAAAGGGCTTGAACAGCCGGTTCTCGATAAAATCCTGCGTCATACCGATGCCGGTATCCTGTATCCTGAACTCATAGACAGCGGTATCTTCGGTGCGCTTCACCTCCCGCAGACTGGCGTGGATGGAGCCGTGCGGCTTGTTGTATTTCAGGCTGTTGCTGAACAGGTTGGTGAGGATCTTTTGTAAATGGACGACGCTGCCCAGAAGGTAGATGTCCGTCACATCCTCATGTTCCAGTTCTACGGTCAGCCCCTCCTGCTCTGCCTGCGTGACCACAGCCTTGCAGACCTCATTACACGCCTCATCCAGATTAAAGGGCTTATGTTCGACCACCACGCTGCCAGAATCCAGCTTGGTCATATCCAGAATATCGTTGACGAGGGAGAGCAGCAGCCGGGAGGAGGCTTCGATCTTATCCAGGCAGTCATCCACCTTTTCCTCATCTTCCCGGCAGGCCCGGATGATCTCCAGCATTCCGATGACGCCGTTGATGGGGGTGCGGATATCGTGGCTCATGTTGGCGAGGAAATCCGTCTTGACCCGGTTAGCGTGGGTCTCATTCCGGATGGAGGTCTGCAGCATCTGGTTGACCCGGAAATACTGGTTCATCTCCCGGATGTGCATTTTCTCGGACCCCGCTATGATCCCGTGGTAGTAGACGCCCTTCTTTTCCAGTGCCTGCATCATGGCGCTTTCACTGCCCCGCATTTTTGCGTACTGGTATTTGCAGTCCTCGACCCAGAGGCCGATGTTGTTTTCCTTCGGATAACGCACCATATAGTCGTCCATCTTCCGGATAACGATCCGGGCAAGTGCATCATTCTTTGCATCCAGCGCGCACTCAAACAGCACCTGTCCCGCATCCATGAACTCGGACGCAAACATCTCATCCAGCCGTTCCAGAAGCCGACTCTGACATTCCCGATATTTTTCCATCTCTCCGCGCTTATAATAAAGCGCCGTGCCGCAGATGAGCACATCATCCGGCAGCACTTCCCGGCCGTTATATTCGTTGATGCAGCGTTCCAGTGCCCAGAGGGATTCATCCAGCTCCCCGAGCTTTCCATAGGTAATGGCGAGGTTCAGATAAACATATGCTCCCATCACTTTATCGCATTCCGAGAGGTGCTGTTCTGCCTGCAGGATATAGTTCAGCGCGTTGTCGTAATCTTTTTCCGCGATATACGTCAGAGAGATATTGTTGTATTCGTAGGCATAGCGGCTCTTTTCGCCGTTTTCCTGCGCGATCTTCATGGCCCGCTCATAGAAGAAGCGGGAGAGCGCATACTGTCCCTCGCAGTGGGAGGCAACGCCCATCAGGTTGAAGCAGGAGATGAGCTCCGGGACATATTCATAGCTCATGTGGTTGAGCATCAGCGGTTCCAGTATCTCCAGCACCTTGCGGAAATCGCCTTCCTGATAATACAGCAGTGCCAGATGGAAGTACGCCATCAGCCGCACTTTGGAGGGCGCAGGCTCCTCTTCCAGCAGTTTCTGGTAAAACGCCTTTTTCTGCCCGGTGGGCACCTCTTCGATTTTCGTGTTCTCGCGTTGGAAGGTCTCGTAATCCATATCTCTCACACCGCTCCATCATCGCAATCCGAACGCATCTTTCCACATCGCCGCACGACAGCAGATACCGGGGCTCAAATTGCGCAGACGCCCCAGCCAGACCAATTTTATTGTATCACACTCTCTGCCGGAATACCATTCTTCGGGCGCGTTTTGTTTCCGCTCAAATACAGCAAAAAGCAGAGCCGGTTCCGCTCTTGCTTCGCCGACTCTGCCCTGCTTTCTCATGCTCTGATTTTTCCCCGCAGTCCGTCCTTACAGGGTATACCGCAGCCAGACTGCACCACTGTCGAACTTCTTCACGTCCGAAAGGCTCAGATGGGTAAGCGGATGCTCCATCCCCCGCCCATCGAACACCGAGGGCATATCCCGGCGGCCATCCACGCCTGCACCGATGAGGATGCTGATCTCATCCAGCAGACCGGCGTCCAGAAACGCCGTGTTGATGGCCGGGCCTCCCACGATGCCCATTCGCTGAACGCCGAACTCGCGGGCAAGGATATCGCAGGCCCGGGCAAGGTCGGTGTGCTTCTCTCCGCAGGCGATCCATGAGATGTGCTTCTCGTCGAGGTAGTGCAGATATTCCCGGGGTACCTGCTGGCTGGTGATGATGAGATAGGGCTTTTCCATCCCGGCAGCATCCGGCCAGAGCAGTTTGCCGTGGGTGTCCACCACTACTTCATAGCCTGCGGCATCGGCAGCCTTGGAGAAGCCCTCTTTCCCGTAAGGCGCAGCATCCTTTGCGGTAAACTTGCCCGGCTCGGCCATTTCCAGCTCAGCGGTCACGCGGCCGCTGACCGTGGTGGGAACATCCAGCGCATTCAGGGTGGCATAGTAGTCATCCACACCGGGGAGCTGGGAGGTCATGGCACAGTCGATGCGGCCATCCACCGAGGTCATCATATGACAGACGATATAAGGCTTTTTCATCACATTTTTCCTCCATACACCGGGAAGCCGCTGCTCTCGCCGTAGCTCTCAATGTGCTTGAAGTGCTTCAGGGTCTCCATATCCTCGGCGCTGATGGTGAAATCCACCTGTGCGTTGGTCGCCATGTGGGCAGGGTTGGCCGTCTTGGGCAGAGCGACTGCACCCAGCTGCAGTGCGTAGCGGATGCAGAGCTGAGGCACCGAGACGCTGTACTTCCGGGCCATGGCCTCGATCTCCGGCTGGTGCAGGATGAC
>DCCL01000282.1:0-1646 GCA_002313795.1 Faecalibacterium prausnitzii | reverse complement strand
CACCAGTTCCAGCGGGGTGTTGCTGATGTGGAGCAGGATCTGATCCACCATCGGCTTGATGGTGCAGCCATTCATCAGGCTTTCCAGGTCGCCTACCTGGAAGTTGGAGACGCCGATGGCCCGCAGCTTGCCTTCTTTGTAGGCATCTTCCAGAGCGCGCCATGCGGCACGGTTGCCCTCTACATAGCGATCCTCGCACTGGTTCACCTTGGCCCAGGGCTGCGGGCTGTGGATGATCATCATGTCAAGGTAGTCGAGGCCCATCTTTTTCAGGGTCTCATCGATGCCTGCCTTGGCCTCCTCGTAGGTCTTGTGCTCTGCGGCCACCTTGGAGACCACGAACAGTTCCTCCCGGGGGACGCCGCAGGTGCGGACGCCCTCGCCCACACCGCGCTCGTTGCCGTAGGCCTGCGCAGTATCGAAGTGGCGGTAGCCCAGCTTTGCGGCGGCGCGGACGGCCTCGGCCACGTCTGCATCATCGATGAACCAGGTGCCCAGACCCAGCTGAGGGATTTTGACGCCATTATTTAATGTAAGAGTATTCGTATTCATTGCAGAACCTCCATATCGTTTTGTTATGGCATCATTCTACAACTTAAACTCGACTTCAAGTCAAGACTTTTTTATAAATTTTTCAGCCGTTGGGGTTGATGACCGCTTCCACTTCAAATTTACCGTCCTCATAGGCCAGTCTGACGATGCCGCAGTTGCCGATGAATCCCACCGGAGCATCATCGTGGGCAGGCACCATGGTCAGGAACCGCCGGATGGCCATGCCGTGAGATACGATGAGGATGCACTCCCCTGCCTCACGGTCAGCGATGTCCTTCACCGTGTCGTACACCCGCCGGGTGAAGGCGTCGAGGTCTTCACCGCCGAACTGCACAAAGTAATCTCCATAGGGATAGGTGGGGTTATAGATGTTAGGGGTCGCCTCTTTTGTGCCGAGAAAAATCTCTTTCAGTCCCTTGAGGCGGGTGTAGGGCATCCCGCCGGAGACCATCTCTGCGGTATCGCAGGCCCGCTCTGCTGTCGAGCTGTACACGGTATCAAAGTGGACGTGGTTGGCATCGTACCATGCCTTGGCCGCTTTCGCCTGCCGGATGCCGTTTTCGGTCAGGGGCGAATCGCACTGTCCCTGATTGACGTCCATCACATTGAACAGGGTCTCACCGTGCCGCATCAGATAAATCGTTTTCATATGGTTCTCCTTCCTGCTGTCTCAGACTGATTCTATTTTTGAGGATTCGGAATACAAAAGGTCTTGACTTGGAGTGAACTTCAGGTATTATACTGAATCTGATGAAACCATACCGCGTCCCTGATCCGTTCGGGGCGCACCAAAAAAGGAGTATTGTTATGGCTGCACTGATCGCATTCTATTCCCGTGCCGGAGAGAACTACTTCGGCGGCAATTATCGCACCATCCCCGTGGGCAACACCGAAAAGGTGGCCGACCTGCTGGCTGAGCTCACCGACGGCACCCTGCTGAAGATCAAACAGAAGGTGCCCTACTCTAACAACTACAAGGCCTGTGTCGCCGAGGCTTACCGCGACCTGCGGGCCAACGCCCGCCCGGAGCTGGTCGGTCTGCCGGCAACACTGGATGCCTACGATGAAATTTATCTGGGCTACCCCAACTACTG
>DCCL01000218.1 GCA_002313795.1 Faecalibacterium prausnitzii | reverse complement strand
TACTCGGATGCTGCCGACTCGATCAGCAAGACCACGACCCGCGTCTCCCAGGAGACGATTGGCGGCGTAACCAAAACGACCCAAACAGTCACCGAGAAGGCAGATGACGGCAGCGAGCACGTCAAGGAGACCGTGACCGAGACCGGTGAGCGCGTGGTGGAGGGCGTGCGCGAGACTTACACCATTGTCAAGACCTATCAGGATGGTTTCCTGCAGGATACGAAAGAAACCTGCAGCGAGGTCGAGAACACCATCACGGCCACCCAGACCCGCATCGACAACGCCCTCTCCGGGGCAAAGTTTCAGCTTGGCAAGGGCATTTTCGGCATCATCCAGTCTGCCGTCGGCAACCTGAAAAACCAGAACTGGTCCGGTCTGGCCCTGAATGCAACGCAGCTCATCTTTGGCGAGATCGACCAGTCTCAGCGGGAAGTGCTTGCCACCTGGGCGGAAGACAGCCTGAAAGCTATCAACGAGGCATATGCCGGCGGCGGTCTCCGGAACGGCCTGCAGGCTATTTCGGACCTGTTCCTCAAGGGCATCACTCCGGCAATCAATGGTTCCACCACTGCGGCCAAGAGCCTTGCATCCGTCCTGGACGGTCTGAGCAAATCCGGCGGCATCGGCGGGCTGCTGGGCACGTCCGGGCAGCAGCTTCTCTCCCTGCTCACCACCTTCGGCACCGGCATGGGCAGTGCAGCGACCGGCATCGGTGCAGCGCTCACCAGCGCAGCATCCGGCCTGACCGGCGTGCTGGCCTCCGTGACCACAGGCCTCGCCAGTGCCTTTACCATGGTGGGCGGCCTGATCTCGGCAAACCCGGTGCTTGCTGCGGTCCTCGCCATCGGCCTGGGCATCGTGGGCCTGGGTGCTGCCATCTGGGCCATTTATGGCCGCAAGAAGAAATCCAGCGACGAGGAAGAGACCAAGCCCACCTCGTCCACGCTGGAATTCACCCGGAACCAGAATGACGTCAAACGCCCCACACCGGGCACTTCCGGCACCTATACCCCCAGTGAGACCATCACGGCAGCGGAGCTTGTCCGCCGCACGCAGGCGGCTTCTGCGGTCAACCAGCGCAGTTTCACCCACACCCAGAACGGCACCAGCACCACCGCTGACCAGCAGCTGAGCGCCACCATGCACGGCAGCCTGACCGCTACCTTCAATGTGGACGGCCACGAGCTGGCCCGCGTGACTGCGCCCTACTATGACGAAGAACTGGCCTTTTTGCAGTAAAGGAGGGCTTTTGTGATCCCGAACGACGGAGAATTTTACATCGACGGCAAGCCCGGGTCGGACTTCGGCGCGCTGCTGCTGGCAAGCTATTCCGTGGGCAGCGTGAGCCTGACACGCGGGCGGGTGGTGCCCAGCGTCGGCCAGCGGTTCACCCCGGGCGCGACCCGGTACGGCCTACGCAGCATCACGCTGCCGGTGAACATCTGGGGTGAAAGCCCCGAGGACGTCAACCGCCGCAAAAGCGCGCTGGACGCTGCCCTGCTGGCAGACCCGGTGGAGCTGTATCTGCCCAGCGGCTTTTATTACACGGCCAGCCTCGAAACGATCTCGAACCCGGAAGAGCAGGAAGAATCCGGCTGCATTCTGGAACTCACTTACACGCTCAGCGGCTTTGCCCACATGCCGCTGGAAACCATCCTTGTGCAGGCAGGTTCCCCGCTGCCGGAGCCGGACCCCACCCCGGACCCCGGCGGGGATACGCCCACACCATCCACCGGTACACTGGGCAGCAAGACCGTGGGCAGCATCATCCAACTGACCGAAAACGGCGCAGCAGTGGACTACTATGTAGCCGCCCACAACTACGAAAGTGCCCTGAACGGCAGCGGACGCACGCTGGTGGTGCGCAAAGACTGCCTGTCCAGCATGGCGTGGAACCGCACCTATTTGAATGCCTATGCCCAGAGCACCATTGACAGCTGGCTGGTGAATACTTTCACGACCCGCTTCTCCAATGACCTAAAAGCCAACATCGGCAGCACAAAGTTCTACTATATGCCCGGTTCGCAGGATACGACCGTCACCACTCTGCAGCGCAGCGTCTTCCTGCTGAGTCTGGCCGAGCTGAGTCTGACCTTCACGAACACCCCGGCGGACGGCACAGCGCTTGCCATTGCTGACAAGCTCACCGGCGCACAATGGACCCGCACCCCGGCCCCGACCAGTTCCACCAACGTTCTGCGCAAGAACGATTCCAACATGACGGAGTACGACCTGTGCACCGTTCAGCTGCCCATCCGGCCCGCCTTTACCCTGCCCTCCACCTATGTGGTGGACAGCACCAGCACCCAGGCGCAGGCCGTTTCAGAGGTGGCCGTGCAGGCCGCAGCGGAACCGCAGGCTGCACAGACCGTCGATTCTTCTGCAGAGATCTACACCTTTTTCGTCACCGGCACCGCACCGGCTATGGAATGTGCCCTGACCGTTACCGTGCCGGAGAATGCGGGCACCGTGTTCACAGTCAGCTATCCGTATCAGACCGACAGCACCTCGCAGGATGCCTGCACCGTGTCCGGCGTGCAGACCGGCGACGTCATCTGCGTGGACGGCATCCACAAGACGCTCACGGTCAACGGTACCAGCTGGCTGGCCTATACGGACTACTTCCTGCGCTGGCCCACCGTGGCCCCGGGCGAGAATCGCATCCTGCAGAAGGCGTCCGCCATCACGGTGGAATATTACCCGGTGTATTTGTGAGGTCTGACCATGCTTTTTCTCATTCAATCCGACGGTTCGCAGCTCGATCTGAACTGTGATAATTACTCCATTACCCACTGCTATAACGGCGAGGAAGACAAGCTCAATTTCACCCTGCCGCGCGGGCACTCGCTGTGCGCCAAGCTCAAGGAGCAGGCCCGCATCCGCGAGACCACCGAAGAACGCATCTTCTCACTGTCCAGTGTTTCCCGGGGCGGCGACACGATGAGCTACAGCGCCGAGCTGGACCTCTCCGGCCTGCAGGAGAAGCTGCTGCTCAACTGGGCCAGTACCTCGGCGGACATGCTGGGTGCCATCCGGCAGGTACTTCCCTCCGGCTGGACAGCGGCGTCTGAGGTGCCCAGCACACCGGTGCTGCAGGTGGAGGACTTCAACGGCACCCCGCTCGAGTTCATCCAGAAGTGCGTGGAGGTGTGGGATTATCCCTGCCAGTTTGCCCCGGGCCGTGTGACCATCAAGAACCCGGCAGCTGCCGCAAAGGACGTGGTGCCCTTCACCTGTGAGCTAAACCTGTCTGCGCAGCCGCAGTACCGGGGCCGGGCGGACAGCATCGCGGGCACCTACTACACCGCCCTGCGGCTTGTGGGCGACAACTGCACCACCACTGCCACCCTGACCGACTACGACAGCCGCCTCATCTGGCACTATGAAGAGGACAAATCCATTTCGAGCCAGACCGCGCTGGATCAGCGGGCGGCGGCCCTGCTCAAAGCAGCGGCCTTCCCGGTGCAGAGCTTTTCCTGCAGCGTGGTGGACCTTGCCAAGCTGAACCCGGAAAAGTATGCTGCGCTGAGCTTTGCCCTGTACGATACGGTGCGCAACATCGACCCGGACACCGGCACCTCCACCAGCGTGCAGATTGTGCAGTATACCACCTATCCCAATTACCCCGAAAAGAACACTGTCCGCCTGAACAGCGCGCCGTTCACCCTGAAAACCAAGCGCAGTTCCAGCTCCGGCCAGATTAAAGAATAAGGAGGGTTCCATGCAGACCATCCATCTGGATTTCCAATCCCAGGGCGTGCCGCCGGTGGTTCCGGTGATGCAGTCGGACAGCCGGAGCCGATTTCTCGGCATTGTGCTGTACAACGGCGGCGTGCCCTATCAGGCACCCAGCGGGGCCGAATATGCAGTGGAGTACCGCTCTGCTGTGAACAATGCATCCGGCTCCTACAGCACCATTGCAGACGGTGAGGACGCATCCCACCCGGCTGTCACACTGGATGCCGACAGCCCGCATATCGTCACGGTGGAGCTAGCCGAGCAGGCGCTGCGCACCCCGGGCGACGTGCTGGTGAACCTGTGCGTGCTGACCAGCGGCGGCTACCAGCTCA
>DCCL01000132.1:7193-7381 GCA_002313795.1 Faecalibacterium prausnitzii | reverse complement strand
ACACGGATGCTGTCGCTGATGACCGCTTCGTTATTTTCCTCCGGGATAAGCTTCGGGACGGCCCGGGTCTCAAACCAGTCGCAGCCCGCACGCTGGCAGTAACGGATCTCTTCGCCTTCCTCATCGTATGTTGCCGGACGGACAGTCTGCCAGGCGCCGCTCATATCGTGGCCGAGAGGGTCAGTGTA
>DCCL01000132.1:2621-7128 GCA_002313795.1 Faecalibacterium prausnitzii | reverse complement strand
CACATAGTGGTGGCCCGTGTGTTCCAGAACTTTTTCCGAACCGGGCTTGATCTGATTGCAGCGGGAGCAGACTTCCTTGCTGCTGCCGTCTTCGGTGCAGGTGGCAGGCACTGTGACGGTCTGCCAGTCGTGGCCGAGAGGGTCAGTGTAGCTGTCGGTGTAGGTATCGTCACCTTCTGCGCAGGTATGCACGGTATAGCCCTGTTCGGTGCATGTCGGCTCGACTACCGTATCCACATAGTGGTGGCCCGTGTGTTTCAGAACTTTTTCCGAACCGGGCCTGACCTCATTGCAGCGGGAGCAGACTTCCTTGCTGCTGCCATCTTCGGTGCAGGTGGCAGGGCTGTGACGGTCTGCCAGTCGTGGTTGAGCTTCGGGAGCTTTTTGGTTTTGACTGCTCCGCATTCGGTGCAGTTGTACTCAATGAAGCCATCTTCCTCGCAGGTCGCCGTCTGGCTGTGTTCGGTCCAGTTATGCAGATGGCCTTCGGGAGTTTCTTCGGTGTTCAGACGCGTCACAGCACCACCCGTCAGGCCGGAGAGGTCGCCATTTTCCTTGCCATTCACGCCTTCGCCCTGTGCGCCGTTGCCAATGGCCGCGCCATTGCCATCTTCTTCCGAAGTACCGCCTTTTGCCGTAACATCCACATTGCCGCTGATGGTCACGTTGCCGGAACCGCCGGTTCCTCCACCAACGCCGGCACCACCTGCGCCACCGGTAGCATTTACGACAGCGTCTCCCTCAATGGTTACGTTGCCGGAAGCACCAGCACCACCACCAACGCCGGCACCGTCAGCGCCGCCCTGTGCATTTTCGATGGTGGCATTATCGGAGATCGTTACACTTCCTGCTCCAAAGACGCCATTTCCGATGCCAGCGGCACCGTCACCGCCCACAGCACTGATGATTTTGGCATCGTCTTTTATCTTCACTTCACTCGTACTGCCATAACCGCCGCTGCCAATGCCCGAAGCCTGCGCACCGCCCACTGCCTCTTTGATGACTGCATTTCCGGAAATGGTCACATTACTCTTGCTCTGATAACCACCGCCGATGCCGGCACAGCCGTTGCCGCCAACGGCTTTTTCAATCACAGCGTCACCGCCAATGATGACCTCGACTGTTCCGCCAAAGCGGCCGCCGCCGATGCCCGCACCTTCGATTCCATTAGGGTTATCCCCCTTGCCAGACTCAGCTGTGATATTGCCACCGGTGATCGTCACCTTTCCGCCATTTCCAAAACCACTGCCGCCGATGCCGGTGCCTTCGTATGCACCGCCCGCTGCGGTAATGTTGCCGCCGGTGATGGTGATATCGGTAGCCTTTCCGTAGCCGCCGCCAATACCAGCTCCACTAGTGCCGCCGGTGGCATCCAGACTGCCTGCGGTATCATTGTCATCCTGAATGGTCAACTCCCCGCTGTCGGTGGTCTTGTTATGTTCCAGACCTGCATGTCGGCCGCCGCTTTTCAGCACATTGTCACCGTCCAGCTCAATGGTCGTATCGCCGCTTCCGGTGACGCTCACAGCAGCTTCGTCTGCTTTGCTGGCATCGACCTTTACATTCTCAAGGGTGACTTTGAGATTTTCTTTGGTATTGTTGACGATCTTGATGACGTTCCGGGTCACATTGCTTATGGCTTTCGCGGCCTTCTCGATGGGCGTTTTGTTCTCACTCTCATAAGTAACGGTATCCTTGTCGTCCTCTTCTGCTTCTGCAGCGGCCTTTTCGTCCTTTTCCTCTGGCTCAGCCGTTTTTTCCGGCTTTTCGGCGGGCTTTACCACCTGGACATCGGGATCGACCTCATAATCGTCATAGGTGATGACCTTGCCCAGCTCGGTCTCTTCGACCGTCCGGGCCGGGGCCTCTGTTTCTTTCTCTTCAGCGTCAGGTTCTACGACATCAGGCTTATCTTCTTCATCCTCTTTTTTCTGCTCCGTGCCTTCGGGCCCTTCTTCATCCGCTTCTTTTTGCTCCGTGTCTTCGGGACCCTCTTCGTCGGCCTCCTGCGTCTCCCCGGCATCCCCCTGCATGGCATCTTCGGGCTTTTCTTCGTCGGGCTCTTCCTCCTCAGCGTTCTCCGCCGGGGCGTAATCCTCCTCTGTCAATTCCAGCGTCGCCACCTGCGAGGCGGGGTCGGTATCCTTCTCCTCCCCTGCCGGGGTCTCGCTCTCTGCCTCATTCGTGGGAGCGGCCTTGTTTTCCGCAGACTTCTGCTCCCCGGCATTCTCGTCGTCTTCCTTTTTGCCGCCCTTGATGATGACATCTCCGTCTTTATCACGGTCGCCAAGGTCACCGTCCTCATATGTTTTGCCGGAGTGCTTCACATACGTTCCGTCCTCCGTTTTTGTGACGGTGATGTCTCCATCTCCGATGTAATATGTGTCAGCGAATGCAGGGACTGACGCCGCAGACACTGCCATACTGAGTGCTAATGCCGCAGCCGCTGTCCGCTTTACTGTTTTCCTTAATCTCATAATTTTTTCGCCTCCCATTTTTTTACAAAAACGTCCTTGTCCATATTTTATCCCCTCTCCGAACGGTTTGGCAAGATGGAAGAATCACCAATTTTTTCTTGTGGCTTTTATTCATCTGGACATTCAGCCGTCCCTTTTTCCCGGATACATTCTCCTATAAACCAACAGCGCCGCTTCTCCGAAGAAAAGCGGCGCTGTTGATGTTATAGCTTTTTTGCCAGCAGATACCGGTCATACCCGCCGTACATCTCCCGGCGGCAGACGATCTCGAACCCGCTGGCGAGGGCGTTGTTCAGGCTGTAGCGGTTTTCCGGGCTGACGGTGGCCCCGATGCCCACGATGCCCGGCCTCAGCTGGCCGAGGGCTGCTTCCAGCAGCTTTCGCTGCAGGCCGTTGCCCCGGTAGTCCGGGTGGACGATGGCACTGTCCGCGTTGGCCCAGCTGTCCCACTCGGCCTGCGGGATGCCCATGAAGGCCGCGTAGTTGTGGCCGCTCTGCCCGCAGTAGCGCAGGATGAAGTAGGCTCCCAGCCGCTCTCCGTCCCACATCCCGATGCAGAGGTCATTTCCCAGATAGCCGGTGATGTTTTCCAGCGTGTCCGGCATGAACTGCTCCGGGTAGGGCATGGCGGCCCGCACCTCGTTCTGCAGTGTATAGAATGCGGCGGCGTCTGCCGGGCCGGCCCGGCGGAGGGTCACGGTGCGTTCTGCGCTCCGGCCCTGTATTTTGTGCAGAAGAACTTCCATTCTGCAATCCCTCCCAAAATAAAATCATACTTTCCTATGGAATCCAGTATAAATGCCGTTTGAAACATTGTCAATTTATGTTATAATATTTGCAGGAAAAGTCCGGCTCCGGCTGTTTTACACTCCGGGCCGGGCTTTTCCGGAAGTCCAGGCGGGGCGTATCCCGCCCGTGTACCGGAGGAAACGAACCATGAGAGAATCCAGCTTATCCCCTTCCAGCCGTCTGGGCGGTGCTGTCATCAGCGACCGCATCGTCAGCGCTCTGCTGGAAGAATTGCGCACAGGCCGCTATGCACAGGCCGACCGCCTGCCTGCCGAGGTCGATCTTGCCACCGAACTTGGCGTCAGCCGCACCGTCATCCGTGACGCTCTGAGCGAAATGGAGCGTGCCGGCTACATCGAGCGGGTGCGAGGCATCGGCACGGTGGTCAACCGAAGTGTGCTGAGCCTGCGCAGCCGTCTGGACCAGAAGCTGGAGTATTATCCCCTCATCCGCAGCTTTGGCAGCTACCCTCACGCCGACGGCATCCAGATCTACCCGGTGCGTGCCAACGAAGAACTGTCCCACGACCTCGCCATTGAACCGGGCGATGAGGTCATCTGCATCAAAAAGCGCATCCTCGCCGACACCACCCCCGTCATCTACTCCATCGACTACCTGCCCCGGGCGCTGTTCGGCAGCAGAGACTACACCCGCATGGACCTTTCCGGCGATGTCTTCGATGTGTTGGAGCGGGAGTGCCGCCAGCAGGTGGCCTCGAATGTGGCCCACCTCAAGGCAAGCTGCGGCGACGAGCCCATCCGGGCGGCCATGCGTCTGGCCCCCGGCGAGGCAATGCTGCTGCTGGATGAGACATGTTACAACCGGCTCTGCCATCCCGTCATGCGTTCGCTGAGCTACTACACGAACTTCTTCGATTTTTCCATTCTGCGAAAACTTCTTTGACGGAGGGAACAAAACAACATGCGTCATCTGATCGATCCGTTGGATTTCAGTCAGCAGGAGATCACCGATCTGCTGGACCTGGCCGACCGCATCTGCGCCGACCCGGCTGCTTACCAGGACGTAGCTGCCCACAAAAAGCTGGCTACCCTGTTCTATGAGCCGTCCACCCGCACCCGTCTTTCCTTTGAAGCCGCCATGCTCAACCTGGGCGGACACGTGCTGGGTTTCCCCAGTGAGAACGTGTCCAGCGCCTCCAAGGGCGAGAGCGTGGCCGACACCATCCGTGTGGTGTCCTGCTACGCCGACATCGTGGCCATGCGCCACCCCAAAGAGGGCGC
>DCCL01000132.1:0-2504 GCA_002313795.1 Faecalibacterium prausnitzii | reverse complement strand
ACCATGACCGACCTGATGACCATCCGCCGCCGCAAGGGCCGTCTGAACGACCTGACCATCGGTCTGTGCGGCGACCTCAAGTTTGGCCGCACCGTCCACTCCCTCATCAAGACCATGGCACGCTGCGAGAACATCCGCTTCGTCCTCATCAGCCCCGAGGAGCTGCGGGTGCCCGACTACATCATCAACGATGTGCTGGAGGCCAACCACATCCCCTACAAGGAGACCCGGAGCCTCGAGGAGGCCATGCCCGAGCTGGACATCCTCTACATGACCCGCGTCCAGAAAGAGCGCTTCTTCAACGAGGAAGATTACATCCGCCTGAAGAACAGCTACATCCTCACCAAGGACAAGATGGCGCTGGCCAAGCCCGACATGGCGGTGCTGCATCCCCTGCCCCGCGTCAACGAGATCGCACTGGATGTGGACGATGACCCCCGTGCCGCTTACTTTGAGCAGGTGCAGAACGCGGTCTATGTCCGCATGGCACTCATCATGACCCTGCTGGGCCTGAAAGACCCCAAAGCAGCGAAGGAGGGCAACTGAAATGCTGAACATCGATGAAATTCAGAACGGCATCGTCATCGACCACATCAAGGCCGGCACTGCCATCGGCCTGATGGACCTGCTGGGCATCAAGGGCAACCGCACCGCCAGCGTGGCCCTCATCCAGAACGCCCGCAGCCACAAGGCGGAGTCTGGCCGGAAGGACATCATCAAGGTGGAGGGCGACGCTTCCTGGCTGAACCTCGACGTGCTGGCCTACCTCGACCCTGACATCAGCGTGACCGTCATCGAGAACGGCAAGGCCGTCAAGAAGGAAAAGCCCCAGCCCCCCAAGCGTCTGGTCAACATCGTGCGGTGCAAAAACCCCCGCTGCATCTCCTCCATCGAGGAAGAGTGCGACCAGATCTTTGAGATGAGCTCCAACGGCAAGTATCGCTGCATCTACTGCGAGCAGGAGCTGCAGGTCAAGCCGGAATGATATCCCTACGTCAAAGCAGAATCTAATAAAATAACTCCATAATAAAACGCCTCTGCCGGTCTGTTTCCGGCAGGGGCGCTTTTTTGCGTTATGCTGTTTGTTTCAGGTCCGTGTGCGGCCGTCCGGCTCTGCTCAGACTTTTCTCCGCAGCAGGCTCATAGGCGGCAGTTCCGGGGTGGGGATGGTATAGTGCTCCATGGCGTGGGGCGTGGAATCCACCAGCTCCCCGGCCTCATTCTTTATCCACTCGGGGTTCAGCGGGATGCTGCGGCCATCGGGGCAGAGGACTTCCAGCGTATCGCCGAGACTCCACTTGCCCCGCTGCTGGCAGCTGGCGACGCCATTCTCCCAGCCGTCCACCGTGCCGACGAACTCCCACTCCCGGATATAGGTGGCGCTGTCGGTGGCCTGACGGGCCTGCTCCCGGCCAAAATAGAAGCCTGGAGAATAGTGGCGGTGGCTGGTGCGGGTCAGCTCGGCCAGCACATCTTCCGGAAGCTGGAAGTTATCGTTCAGGGGGTCGGCCAGATAGCAGTCGAGGGCCCGGCGATATGCAGCCGTTACACTGGCGACATAGTAGAAGGTCTTGGCGCGGCCCTCGATCTTCAGGCTGTCCACGCCGGCCTTGCAGATGAGGTCGAGGAAGGGCGCGGTGCACATATCGTTGGCGTTGAGGATGTAGCTGCCGTTCTCATTCTCACCGATCTCATAGAGCTGGCCCGGGCGGGTCTCCTCGCTGAGGTAATATTTCCAGCGGCAGGGCTGGGCGCACTGGCCCCGGTTGGCGTCCCGGCCTGCCATGTAGTTGGAGAGCAGGCAGCGGCCCGAGACGCTCATGCACATGGCACCGTGGACGAAGGCTTCGATCTCCAGTTCCGGCGGGGTCTTATCCCGGAGGATGGCGATGTCCTGCAGGGTCATCTCCCGGGCCAGCACCACCCGCTTTGCGCCCATGTTGTAGGCAGCGCGGGCTGCAGCCCAGTTGGTGATGCCGGTCTGGGTGGACATATGCACATCGATGTCGGGGGCAAAGGTCTTGCAGGCTTCCAGAACGCCCAGGTCGGCCACGATGAAGGCATCCACACCGGCAGCGGCTGCGTCCTTGATGGCCTGAGGCAGGCGGTCGGCTTCCTCATTGGTGGGCAGGGTGTTCATGGTCAGATAGACCTTGCGGCCGCGGGCATGGGCATAGATGACACCCTCGGTCAGCTGCTCCGGCGTGAAGTTGGCGGGTGCGGAGCGCATACCGAACTCCGGCAGGCTGCAATAGACAGCGTCGGCTCCATAGTTGATGGCATAGCGCAGGCGCTCCAAATCGCCCGCCGGGGCCAGCAGTTCCGGGATTTGTAACATTGGGTACTTCCTCTCTTTTTAACAACCCTCTCCGCCATCGCTGACGCGATGCCACCTCTCCCGAAGGGAGAGGCTATTCTGCCTCACTGGATAGGCTTCTGCAAACCTAAATCCGGAGCCACAATTGGCTCTCCCTTTGGGAGAGCTGTCAGCGAAGCTGACTGAG
>DCCL01000033.1:1758-11800 GCA_002313795.1 Faecalibacterium prausnitzii | reverse complement strand
CACATCATTGACAAACCTACAGCAACAGAAGTGCAACGAAAAAACATTTTCTTGCACCTCTATCCGCCTTATGCTAATATAGGAAGTCGAAAGGGGGAAAGAGAATGATGTTCAACTATCAGGCTGTCCATATAGCAGTGCTGATCTGGGCGTGTCTGTTCGACCTCATTGCAGCAGTCTGCACCCTCATCAACACCAGTTTTGAGCCGCACAAGCGCCGCTGGCTGCTGGCCATGCAGCTTTCCGGTGCGGTGCTGATGTGCTGCGATGCCCTTGCATGGGCCTACCGGGGCAGCGCCGGTGAGATGAGCTACTGGATGGTTCGGGTGAGCAATTTTCTGGTCTTCTTTGACAGCGACTTCATCCTGCTGCTGTTCCACGGCTACGTCTGCAGCTGCCTTTTCGGAGATGTTCCCGGAACGGAGCGCCCCCGCAGGCGCATTGCAGCGGGATATCTCATTGCCCTTCTGGGCATGGTGCTTGTGGTGGTGTCCCAGTTCACCCACCTGTACTATACCTTCGATTCCCAGAACTACTATCACCGCGCGGTGTGGTATCCGATCTCCCTTCTCCTGCCATGGGTCGGAATGCTGATAGACGGGAGCCTTCTGGTGCAGTACCGGAAAAAACTGAACCGCCCCCTCTATCTTGCCATGCTCTCCTACATTGCGCTGCCTTTTGCGGCCTCCATCGGGCTGCTGTTTATCTACGGCATCTCGCTGGTGAACATCGCCATCACCATCTCTCTTATCCTTATCTTTATCTTTTCGCTGGTGGAGCAGAACCAGAAAATGGCCGCGCAGGCTGAGGAGCTGGCGGAGAACCGGGTGGCTATCATGCTCTCGCAGATACAGCCCCATTTTCTCTACAACGCACTGACTACCATCAAATATCTCTGCAGCACCCAGGACCCCCGTGCAGAGGACACGGTGGCAAAGTTTGCAAAATATCTGCGGGGCAACATGGATTCTCTCTCGCTGCGCACCCCCATCCCCTTTGAACGGGAGCTGGACCATCTGGAAAACTATCTTGCCATCGAGCGGCTTCGCTTCCCCAAGGTGAAGATCGAATATCATATTGAAGCGCGGGACCTCATGCTGCCGGCGCTGACCATCCAGCCGCTGGTGGAAAATGCCATCCGCTACGGCGTCACCCGCACCGAGACCGGCAGCGGCACGGTCACGGTTTCATCCTGGGAGACGGAAGATGCATGGTATGTCAGCGTACAGGATGACGGCGTCGGGTTCGACCCCGAACAGCGCCAGCACGATGGCCGCAGCCACATCGGCCTCACCAACACCCGCCAGCGCATCGAGGCGATGTGCGGCGGAACGCTGACCATCCAGAGTGTGGTCGGCAAGGGGACGACCGTACGCATCCGGCTGCCGAAGGAAGGAAAAACAAAATGAAAGTGATCTGTGTGGATGACGAACCGATGGTTCTGGAAGAGACCAAAAAGCTGCTGAACCAGCAGCCTGATGTAGAGGAAGCCGTGGGCTTTTCTGCGCCGGATGAGGCGTTGGACTGGCTCAGGACAAACCAGCCGGACGCAGCCTTCCTTGACATCAACATGGGCCGGATGAACGGCCTTGAACTTGCCCGGCGCATCCGGGAGCAGTATCATGACTGCGCCATCGTCTTCATCACGGGCTACTCGGAGTATGCAGTGGAGGCGTTCTCTCTGCGGGCGGACGGTTATCTGCTGAAGCCCGCCACGGCGGAAGAGGTGCGCTGTGAGCTGGACCATATCAAAAGCAAGCAACCTATCACCCCACCCCACAGCACCCGGCGCATCCGGGTGCAGTGCTTCGGCAACTTTGAGGTGTTCTGCGATGGTGCACCGCTGAAATTCGAGCGCCGCAAGACCAAAGAACTTCTGGCCTATCTGGTGGACCGGCAGGGAACCAGCGTCTCGATGGGAGAACTCATCGGCGTTCTGTGGGAGGATGCCCCGGCCACCCGCTCCCTCCACAGCAACCTGCGCAACTCCATCCACGACCTGGCCAGCACCTTTGCCCGGGTGGGCGCGGACAATGCCCTCATCCGGAGCCGCAACACCCTGGCGTTGAACTGTGACGCCATCGACTGTGATTTCTATGATTTCCAGCACCGGATGCCCTACGCGGTCAACCTGTACCGGGGAGAATATATGAGCCAGTATTCGTGGGCCGAGATCACCACGTCGGAACTGCTGCTCAACTATAAGGCGTGAGACCGGTCAGATGGCCATGCAAAAAGCGGGAGAGCTCCCTTTTTAAAGGGTATCTGCCCCGCTTTTTGTGTTTTTCTCCGGAAGATGCCGCTCAGGACGCCAGAGCTGTGGCCAGCGCATTCTGCAGGGATTCTTTGGTGACGGGCAGCGGGAGGCGGCAGCAGCTCTCGCTGCCCACAGCTGCCGCCTCGGCCCACTCCCGTCTGCTGGCAAAGAAACAGACCTTGGCGTTGGGGCTTTTTTCTCGCAGGAATGCGCTGAGCTGGGGACCGTTCATCCGCTTCATGTTCAGCCCTGCGATGAGGACATCGACGGGACGCTCGAAGGCATATTTTGCCGCCAGAAGGGGGTCTGTGGTGGATAAGCCATCCAGACTGGGAAACAGTGCCTGAAGCAGCTGTGCGGTCTCGTGCATTCGGTCAACATCCGTATCGACCAGAAGGACCGTCATAAGATCTCTCCTTTCCTGTCAGAGTTTTCTTTTTTCTATAGAATAACAGCCGATGCAAACAGAAGTGCAACGAAATGCAAAAATTTTGAAAAAATTTTTTCGTTGCACTTCTGTTGCTGTTTTTCTGTTACAATAGGAACGTCAAAACATCGGGCCGAGAGAAGCCCGGTAGAGGCGTTGTGAAAGAAAGGATGGCTTTTTATGGAAGAAATCTTTGTGAAGAGAGTATATAGTGGTGCACCCATCTTCAAAGAGGGCGCTCGTGAGCCTGTGATGTATCACATCAACAGCGGAAAAGTGGGAATTTACTATCACTACGGCAAACCGGATGAGAAGCGGCTGGCTGTGCTCAGTGCTGATGATCCGAACCCCTACTTTGGCGAGATGGGCCTCATCGACCGGGCAGTGCGCTCTGCCACTGCTATCGCACTGGAAGAATGCCGTCTGGGTGAGATCACTTCGGATACCCTGCGCTTCTATCTGAAGAAGCACCCTGAGCTGGTGAAAGACATGCTGAGCCGGATGAGCGGCCGCGTGCGCACGCTGACGGACAATTATATGGAAGCATGCCATGTTATCGCCCAGCAGGAAGAGGGCCATCCCGAGAAGAAGAATGAGAACAGCTGGATGGATACCATCAAGAAGTATGCAGCTATCTTCGATGCAGACCCCACGGAAGAGCAGCTGGCAACACTGGCCATCCGGCCCAATTATACCGACCGCTTCCTGCATGAGACGGAGGGAAAAGAGAACGCAGCCGGCGAGGATGGAAAGGTCGTCCTGAACGCAGAAAAAGTCCCTGCCGGTACGGTGATCTTCCACAAGGGCGATAAGGGCAGCTGCATGTATGATCTGATGCAGGGCAGCGTTGGCATCTATGCCGACTATGGCCTGCCTACCCAGAAGAAGCTGACCACCCTGACCTCCGGCAAAGAGCGCTTCTTCGGTGAGATGGCTCTCATCGATTCGGCACCGCGCTCGGCAACTGCAGTGGCCGAGACGGACTGCCGTCTGCGGGTCATCGACGAGAGCAACATGAATGCTTACTTTGTGAATGACCCCGACGCCATGCTGGACGCCATGCGTCAGATGAGCAGCCGCATCCGCGACCTGACCAAGCGGTACATGGAGGCTGTCAAGACCATTGCGGAGAACGAAAAGTATGAGCAGAACGGCGGTGCAAAGCCGGAGTGGCTGAAGAAAAACCTGAAATTCTTTGCAGAGGTCTGGAAAGGCTTTAACAAGATCTCGGGACTGTCCGTATAAAAACATCTGGTAAAACGGAGCGTGAGGATGCTGTCTCGAGACGGGATGGCATCCTTTTTTATCGCAAGTCAAAAAATGGGTGCAACATCAAAACGGCATATTTGCGATATGAAATTCAACGTTGTTGCTGTTGCATTAAAAAGTTGAATTGCTATAGAACAGAGGATAAGCTATGGAAGATTCCAATGCACTGGTGCAGAGCAGCATCTTTCAGGATATGTCAGAGGGCGTGCTGACCATCGGTTTTGATGGCCGCATCGCGCGGATGAACCCTGCCGCAGAGCGGATCTTTGAACGCCCGGCCTCTGAGATGATCGGAAAAAAGTTTGCCGCCTGCTTTTTTGAGCATGAGGAAAACGACGCGTTCAACCAGACGGTGCTGGACGCCATCTACGACCCATCCAGCACCCATGAGAACATCGTCCCGTTCTACACAGAGCACCGGACGCGTCAGCTCCATGTGACCACCTCTTTCCTTCACGGGAGTAAGGGGGAGCGCGTTGCCCTCATCGTCGTGCTGAGCGACATCAGCGAGCTGGTGGAGCTGAGGGATGCCGTGCTGGCAATGGAGCGCATCAAGAGCCTGAACCATCAGCTGGAACTGCGCAATCAGCTGCTGAGCGAGACATTTGGCCGCTTCCTGTCCGACGACATCGTGCGGGAACTTCTGGACACCCCGGACGGTCTGGCGCTGGGCGGCAAAAAGCGCCGCCTGACCATCCTGATGAGTGACCTGCGGGGCTTCACGGCCATGAGCGAGCAGATGGAGCCGCAGGCCCTGCTGGCCATGCTCAACCACTATCTGGGCGAGATGACCCAGGTCATTCAGGACCGGGGCGGCACCATCATCGAGTTTATCGGAGACGGCATCTTCGCGATTTTTGGTGCACCGACGCCCTCCGAACACAACGCCGCCGACGCAGTGGCGGCGGCCATCGGGATGGAAGCCCGGATGACCGAGGTCAACGCATGGAACGCGGAGCGCGGCTATCCGGAGCTGCATATGGGCATCGGCATCCACACCGGTGAGGTCATCGTGGGCAACATCGGCTCGGAAAAACGCACCAAGTACGGCGTGGTGGGCAGCAATGTCAACCTGGCAGGCCGCATCGAGAGCTATACCGTGGGCGGGCAGATCCTGATCTCGCCGGACACCCGCGCAGCCATCGAAGCACCCCTCACCGTCGTGCAGGAGATGCAGGTATTCCCCAAGGGCGTCCAGACCGGACTGATCCTCTCGCAGGTCATCGGCATCGGTGCTCCTTATGATGAGACCTGTCCCTGGCACCAGAGTGAGCCGCCCGTGCTGGAAACGCCGCTCGAAGCCGGGCTCTTCCGGATCACCGACAAGCACTGTGACCTGACACCGACCCCGGCGCGGCTGACCGCCCGCTCTGCAGAAGCAGTGGTCCTGCAGACGAAAGAGCCTTTGGAACGCTACAGCAATCTGCGGCTCGACCTTCCTGACGAAAAGCTGTTTGTAAAGGTCTTACAGGTACGGGAGAAGGACACCTATCTGGCGGCCGTCACTGCAGTGGAACGGGAGGAGAAAAAGTCATGCACCTGACCATCCTTGGAACATCGGATATCCATGGGAACCTCTGGGGGTTCAATTATCAGGACCGGAAAGAGACGGACAATGACGGGATGGCGCGGCTGTACACCTACATCCAGCAGGTGCGTGCAGAGAACCCCAACACCCTTCTTCTGGATGCCGGAGATGCTGTGCAGGGGATGCCGCTGATGGATGCACAGATCGCCGGCCAGCCCAACCCGGTGGTGGCCGCCATGAATTTCATGAACTATGATGCGGCAACAGTGGGCAACCACGAATTTGACTGGGGAATCCCGACCCTGAAACGTCTCATCCGGCAGGCAAAGTTCCCTGTCCTTGTGGCCAATGTCCGGGATGCGGAGGGCCGCTCCCTGACCGGAAAGGGCTGGAAGATCCTCCGGTGCGGTGGCGTGAACATCGGCGTTATCGGTGTGGTGACGCCGGATATCCCCATCTGGGATGGCAAAAAGGAAGGTGTGCTGGACTACAGCTACCTGTCTGCCGCAGACACGGTCAAAGAGGCCATCCAGCAGATGGGAACGAAGGCCGACCTGTTCGTTGGGATGGCCCACATGGGAATGTACCCGGAGTTCGACGAAGAGGGCGGCGCAGACTCGGCACAGAAAATCCTGGACGAAAACCCGGAGATCTCTGTGCTGCTGGCCGCTCATAATCACGTCGTGGTGCAGAAAAAGCAGGGAAATCTGGTCATCGGCGCAGTCCGGAACGGCGGACGGGATATCGTGCGCTTTGACCTGACGCTGGATGAACAGAAGCATATCACAGACAGCCAGGTGGAAGTCGTTGATATGACAGGCGTCCAGCCCAGCGAGACATTCCGCACTCTGCCGCTGGTGGCACAGCTCCATCAGCAGACGCTCCGCTATCTGGCCGCAGGCGTTTCGGAAGAGCAGGAACGGGGGGAGAAGGTCGGCTCCTCCACGGCACGGTTCCAGCCGCAAACAGAGCCGGACAGCCTGCCTGCTGCCCTTCTGCAGGATACGCCGCTTCTTGACCTGCTCCATAAAGTTCAGCTGGAGTCGTCCGGGGCAGATGTTTCGGCCACGCCCATCTATACGCTGGACGCCAATCTGCCTGCCGGGGATATCTTTACCGGGGATATCGAGAAGATCTATCCCTACGAGAATATCCTGTACCGCGTCCCGGTGACGGGAGCGGAGCTGAAAGCCTATATGGAGTGGTCGGCTTCCGCATACCGTCAGTGGGTGCCCGGTGACAGCAGATATGAGCTTGACCCGGATACGCCCTATTTCCTTTGTGATACCTTCGGCGGGCTGGAATACGAGATCGACGTGAGCCGGTCGGCAGGACAGCGCATCCGGGCTCTCCGCTTCCATGGGCAGGAGCTGAGGGAGGATGCGCAGCTGACGCTGGCCGTCAACAACTACCGCTACGCCTCTATCCTGAAGGGAAAAAATCTGATATCCGCCCAAAAAGAGTGGACATCGTCTTGCACCATCCGGGAGCTTCTGATAGACTATGTGAAAGCCAACTCTCCGCTGACTCCGGTCTGTCAGAACGGCTGGAAGGTCGTCGGGGCAGTCTGACATAAAAAACAGAACGATACTTTTGATTTTTAGGAGGAACTGACTATGAGTTTGTCTATCAATAAGGTTCAGGATGCTGACCAGACCACGGTTGCCCTGAATGGCCGTCTGGATACCACCACTGCCCCGGAACTGGAAGCACAGCTCCGGGCCCTGCTGCCGGATACCAGCGCCCTCGTGCTGGACTTTTCTGCACTGGATTACATTTCTTCCGCCGGTCTCCGTGTGCTTCTGGTGGCTCAGAAGGAGATGAACAAGAAGAAGGGCAAGATGACCCTCGTCCATGTCAACTCCGACGTGATGGAAGTGCTGGAGATGACCGGCTTTACCGATATCCTGACCATCGCCTGATAGGCCCGCCGGAGGAAAGGAGGGGGATTTGTTGGAGTTTTCACACACGAAAGAATTTACACAGGAGCTCATCCATGAAAACCTGAAACAGGAGAATGTGCTGGAGCGGAACGAGATCGAGGCCAACCGTCTGGTCGGGATGCTGATGTTCCTCTGCGGGCTGTTCATCATCCTGATCTGGGCACTGTGCAAGGCACAGATCTTCCATATCGGCACGGATCAGATCACCAAACTCACCATTCAGGTGGTGCTGGAACTGATGATCCCGGCGGTGCTCTGCCGTTGGACAAGAGGCCGTCCCAAGTGGATGAAATATGTCCTGCTGGTGGAATTTCTGGTCGTCCTTACCCGGGTGGACTGTGTTCTGAGTTTTAACGTCACCCTGATCATGGTGCTGCCAGTGGTGCTTTCCTGCCGGTATTTTTCCAGAAAGTTCACTGCCGTTATCGCAGGGCTGACCATTTTCTTTTTTGGTCTCTCTGCCTTTGCCAACGCCTATTGGAACTTTGGCATTCTTGACCTCAACTTTTATGACCTGCCCAGAGGTGCGGTGCTTCATGTAGAGAAAAATCTGTCCCAGGCGGTGATTGCTGCCGGTGTGGATGCGGTGGAGCGCACCCGGCAGATGATGATCCTGTCCTATCTGCCCAAGGCCATGGTCTTCTGCCTTGTGGCAGCGGCCTGCATCAAAATTGCAGACAAGGGACGGGAAATGGTCCTGAAGCAGGAGCGGATCACCCTGAAAAACGCCCGCATCGAGTCGGAGCTGAGCCTTGCCAATGACATCCAGGCCCATATGCTGCCCAACATCTTTCCGCCATTCCCGGACCAGAGCGAGATCGACCTCTACGCCACCATGAACCCCGCAAAGGAGGTCGGCGGCGACTTCTACGACTTCTTCATGCTGGACGAGAAGAATGTGGCCATCGTCATTGCCGATGTCTCCGGCAAGGGCGTGCCGGCGGCGCTGGTCATGGTCATCACCAAGACCCTCATCAAAAACGAGGTGTCCATGGGACTTTCGCCCTCCGCAGCCTTCACCAAGGTCAACCATATGCTCTGCGAGGGCAACGACAACAATATGTTCGTCACGGCCTGGATGGGCGTGCTGAACACCGAGACCGGCGTGCTCACCTATGTCAATGCCGGACACAACCCGCCGCTGGTGCGGCTGGCAGACGGCGGCTTCACCTTCCTGCAGACCCGGCCCGGTCTGGTGCTGGCCGGCATGGACGGCCTGCGCTACCGGCAGTATGAGCTGCAGATGCATCCGGGCGACCGCATTTTCCTCTACACCGACGGCATCACCGAAGCTTCCAACCCCGCCAAGGAGCTGTACGGCAACGACCGGTTGCAGGCTTACCTCAATGCCCACACCAATGCGCCGCTCAAGGAGATGCTCTCCGGGCTGACGGCAGACATCAATGCCTTTGCGGGCACAGAACCGCAGTTTGACGATATGACGATGCTGATGCTGGATTATTTATCGAACCGGCCCGATGAGAACCGGAAGGAAAAACGGTTCACCGCGCAGGAAAAGGAACTTCCTAAAGTCACGGGCTTCATTGAGGAAGAACTGAAAAAGGCAGACTGCCCGCCCAAGACGGTCATGCAGATCTCCCTCTGCGTGGAAGAACTGTTCACCAATGTGGCAAACTATGCCTACCCCGATGGAGATGGAAAGGTGAACTTTGCCATCTCCTGCAAGGATGGCGAGATGAACCTGCGGATGAGCGATAACGGCATCCCCTTTGACCCGCTGAAGCGAAACGACCCGGATGTGACCCTTCCTGCAGAGGAACGGGAGATCGGTGGACTGGGTATCTTCATCGTGAAAAAGGTGATGGATGAGGTGAAGTACGAGTACAAAAACGGCCAGAACGTTCTGGTCATGAAAAAGAAGCTGAAATAAACCTGCTTTCCCAAAGACCTGCTGCAAAGATGCGGCAGGTTTTTTTGTGCTGCCGAAATCGTCTATGCAGGGGCCAGTTCTGGACTGCGCCGACGGAAATATACATTAGAGTGGTGTGCATAAGACGGAGAGAGGCCGGAAGGGGGATCGGATGAGAAAGACACGATTTATCCTGCACGAAAAATTTCGCACAGAGACCATCGAGCAGCAGAAAGAAGGGTTCCGGAAGAAACTGGAACGGTATCTGATCGATGCCCTCAAAAACGGGGCAAGACCATGAAAGCAGCCATCTACTGCCGTCTGAGCAGAGAGGACGAGGGCAGAACCGGGGAATCGGAGAGCATCCAGAACCAGAAGTCGATGCTGATCCAGTATGCACTGGAAAAGGGGCTGGAGATCTACCAAATCTATTCCGACGAGGATTACTCCGGCATCGACCGGGACCGTCCGGCGTTCAATGCGATGATACAGGCCGCAGAAAGACACAGATTCGATGTGGTGCTGGTGAAAACGCAGTCCCGCTTTACCCGGGATATGGAGCTGGTGGAAAAATATCTGCACGGAAAGTTCGTGGAGTGGGGTATCCGGTTCATCGCTGTGGTGGACCATGTGGACACGGAGGATGCCGCAAACAAAAAATCCCGGCAGCTCAACGGGCTCATCAATGAATGGTATCTGGAAGACCTGTCGGCCAATGTCCGTTCAGTGCTGGACCATAAGCGGCGGG
>DCCL01000033.1:1239-1716 GCA_002313795.1 Faecalibacterium prausnitzii | reverse complement strand
TCATCGGTTCCTTTGCACCTTATGGATACCGGAAAGACCCCAAGGCGAAGGGAAAACTTCTCATCGACCCGGAAGCTGCCGAGGTGGTAGAGCGGATCTTTAATATGGCCCTTGAGGGTATGGGGGCGCGTAAAATTGCCCGCACCCTGAACGGCGAGGGCGTTCCAAGCCCGGCGGCATATAAGCAGATGCAGGGCATCCCGTACCATGCGGCAGGGCAGAGCACCGCATTTTCGCTGTGGAGCAGTCCGGCCATTTATCAGATGCTCCACAATCAGACTTATGCGGGTGCTCTGGTGCAGGGCAGGCACAGAAAACTCAGCTACAGGACGAAAAAAACGGTCTGGCTCCCCAAATCTCAGTGGGTGGTGGTGCCCGGCACCCACGAAGCCATCGTCAGCCGGGAAACGTTTGAGACCGTCCAGCAGATGATGAAAAGCCGCACCCGGAGCGGAGCAGGCGGGGCTGTCCACCCGC
>DCCL01000033.1:0-1210 GCA_002313795.1 Faecalibacterium prausnitzii | reverse complement strand
ACCCGCTGGCCCGAAAAGTGGTCTGCGGCTGCTGCGGGAGCATCATGGAGCAGACCAGCCGTCCGCCCGGAGCTGACGGAGTGCGCGTCCGGTATGTCCGGTGCCGGATGCATCAACGTGCACCGGAGCGGTGCGGCAACAAGACCTGCACCGATATGAGCGCACTGGAGGGCATGGTGCTGGAGCGCATCCGAACTTACGCGGCAGACTGGTCTGCCCCCGGAAAGATGGAACTGCCGGAACCGGAAGACCCGGCGATTCAACGGCAGCAGGCAAAGGACAGCGAACTCCGACGCTTGAAACAGGATGTGGAAAAACGGAACAGGGCCGTGCGGGAGCTGTATCTGGATAAGGCATCCGGCCTTATTGACGCCACGCAGTTTGCCGCGATGCAGGAAGCTTTTCTTCAGGAAATCAGACAGGAGGAAAAAAGAATACGGATCTTGGAAACAGAACTGGAAAGGCAGAAAAAAGGTGCTGATACCGCGGTGCAGACCCGGAGAGAAACCGTGCAGGAGCTGCTGCAGATTCCGCACCTGACGCGGGAACTGGCCGTGCTTCTGGTCGATAAGATCATCGTCGGGCCGAAAGACCCGCTCAGCGGAGAACAGAACATAACGATAGAGTGGGATTTTTGAGATGGTGGGCAGTCTGCCGCTGGTTGGGTTATTTTGCTCCGCCCAGGTAGGATACACCTCACTGGATGCCACGTTTGCGATATAATTGCGGAAAGACACGGTGACACTCTGGGCCGAGGCGGCAGGCTTGCCCAGATGGACGGTGATTTTAGAGGGGATGATGACCCGGTCCAGCACCCGTGGCGCACAGTTGAGGGTGGGGGCCGGGCCGCTGCCACCCTGCCCGGTGAACAGGCTGTGGGGCGGGATGATAATGGGAGCGCTGGGCGTGTCCCGGGTCTCTTCGGTGTCGGGAACCATCTCGGGCTGAGCCAGCGTGACCTGCCCCGGGAACACCTGCACGCCCTGAATGCGGACCGTGCGGTAGCCGGACTTCGAGGCAATCAGGTCGCAGACCGCATAAGGCTGTTTGGTGGTGTTGTTCTCGTCCAGCGAGAGGGCGCAGGCCGGGGTGGTCAGGGTGATGTCGGCAGCAGCGCCCTCGGCATCGGTCAGGCGGGTGGCGGTGAAGCCGTCGCCGCTGACCGTCACCGTCACCCCTTCCACGGGGCTGGACTGCCGGGCCGCAAAGG
>DCCL01000104.1:1010-4496 GCA_002313795.1 Faecalibacterium prausnitzii | reverse complement strand
TATCCACTGCCGCTATGCTGCTGAATCAGTTTCTTGACCTGTGTTTCGGTCATGATCTCGCCGGAGGCTTCGAGGCGTTTAACTGCATTGCTGGCGGCGGCTTCAATGACTGAGGCGTGAGCGTCAGGATCTTTGTCGTGCTGCGAGATTTCGTTCTGAACCATTTCCCGCACCATCCGCATAATTGCTTCAACCTGCGGGTCAACAGTGAGCGAGATATTGGCTTTGGTCGAAACGGACAACAGCACAGCGATTTGGAATTCATGGTCAGCAGTACCGATGGCCTGGATCTCAATACCCCGCTCGTCCTGCATCAAAAAGAGCAGCGTGTCCTCCGGGTCGTCATTGAGGCGGCCAAACACGCCAATCTGGTGCATGAAGTACGGCTCATCTGCACCGCCCGTCCAAATACTGACTTTGCGGGCTTTTTCGCCCTCATATTCCACGGTGTCGATGCCCAGCAGTTTAAGCTCATAGGTATCACCGCTGACTGCCGTTTCCTCGGACAGGTCGGTGTCAACGGTGCCCGTGCCGCTTACAGCACGGGTGATGGTGAGCGCACCGCCCGAAATTGACTCGGACAGCATCGCAGCACCGGCGCTGGTATATGCATATTTTTCCCAGCTCATAACGATTTTCCTCCTAACTTGATGGTGACGGTTTCATAGGTCTGCGCAGGTCTGCCAGATGCAAGCGCCTGTGCAGACACAGCCTTGGCGTGGATAGTTCCGGGCAGCGCAATGGTCGTTTTCATCCGAGTTGTGCTGACCGCACCAGCGGCGCAGGCGTGTGCGCTGACTGCCCGCGGCTCGATAACACCCGGCATAAGAACCGTGTAGGACATCGTTGTTGCGCAGGGAATCGCTGCAACATAGCACGCTTTCGGCTCCGTTTCCGTGTAGTAAATAACGCTGTCCAAATGCGACCGAAGGTTCTTGTAGCAGATGATTTTTTGCAAAACCTGCTGATGTTTGGCCTCATTGATTGCAGCGAAATCAACTGTGATACGGAGCTTGAAGTGGTACGGATCGCCGCCGTACTCAAACCACTCCAAAACTTTGGGATTGGGATAAATGGCAGAAATAGCCCTTTCAACAGCCGCTTTTGTGCCGCGGTGCCTGTGAACATAGAAGCTGTCCTTGATGGTTTTTCTTTTTTCCTCAAGGGTATAGGATCTGTCGTACCAGTCCACGGCGAAGTCTCGGGCCAGAATGTCAAGCAACCATTCGGGCAGCTCGTCGATGCGGGTATAAATCCGCAGGGAGTCAATTTCATCCTGCCGGGATTCCATCACCTTGGCTATGGCCTGTCCCAGAGCCACTGTCTTAGGGTCTTTTTGGAGCGCAATCGGAAACTGCTGCATCATGTTGTCAGCAGTCAGGCCGTGGTTACTCATCCTCATACCCTCCGCTCTTTATCGTCACCGTGCCCAACTTTGCCACCTGCGGAACCTTGTCATTGCGGTCAAGGGATGGCGCACCGTCTTCCAGCGGAGTAAAGGCGGGCTGTTTGAGGTCTACACGTTTGATGCCGGCCGACAGAAGCAGATACCGCAGCCTGTCAGGGTTGATGTCCCTGCCCATCTTGCCGGACTGCCAGCGGATGTACTGCTGCACAGCCTCATTCACGCCGGAATGAGCCTCACTTGCGGAAATGCTGCCATCACGGGTCAGGTAATAGGTCAGGTCGATATCATAGGGCACTTCTTCAGGGTCGCCGGAGATCACATAGTCAGTCAGCGGCCGGATTTCATCCGGTGAGCAGGCCGCAACCATAGCGCGCTTGGTTTCCTCGCCAGCCACGCTGCCATCATTCATGACGGCGTACAGGCAAACTGTGCCGGGGCTGGGCGAATTGGCAACGACATCTGCGATTTCCGTGGAAACCCTCTTTGCAAAGTATTTGTAGGCACCAATCGGGCCAGCATCAGACCATGCACTCTGGCTGTCACGCATCAGCTCATAAAATTCCTCGTCATCTGGGGCATCAGAACCGTTTGCGCTGACCGTGATATTGGAGCAGCCGGAGTAATAGTCGTAGATGTCAACGGCGGTGTGGATGTCACCCACAGCATAATCATTGCCAGCCGTGCCCACGGTCTGGCAGGTCACCTGAACATCCATATATGTTGCGCCGATGGGAACGTACTCGTCTGCGGAGGTTTCCCAGTACAGGGCGGCATTGTCGTCCGTGACACGGGTGCCGGCCGGAATCAGCACCGCCGTCTGGCGGGGTTCGCTGATGTAAAAGCGCATGGTGCAGGTCGCCGCTGCAGGCTTGGGGCGCTCCTGCAAGTAGAACAGCTCGGCCAGGCCATCCAAATACTCACCCTCTGCGCTGCTGGGTAGGTTTTGGCAGCCTGTCCAGTTATTCTGGGCACGCTCGTACATGATGGCATCCTCAATCCACGAAATGAAAAGCCGTTCCGGGCTGCCGGGCATCACGGTCTTGCCAAAAAACTGTTCGTACCCTGCAACAAGCAGCTCGTCCAGCTCATTCATGTCCGTGGACACGAACTCGTAGGTTTTACGCACTGATGCTCACCTCCACAACGGGCAGCATCCGCCCGGGAGTGTCCGGGGCTTCCTTGAAGGTAGTCCCCATGTAGGTGGCACGAGGTTCAAACCGCTCGATGGCCTCCTTGATGGCGGCGCAGAGCATAGGCTGCGCCACGTTTTCCGGCCGGTCGAGAATGTTGGCAATATCAATGCCAAACTCCCGGTAGCCCGGCACCGTGCCTTTCGGCGTGGACAGGATAACGGCGATGTTCTGCAGGACGCTGGTCACGGTGTCCTGCTCGCCAAGAGAAATGGCGGTCAGGTCAGATGCCGATACCAGATAATTGCTCATAAAATCGCCTCACTCTCTCGGATATTCCAGCAATGAAACGCTTGCGGTGATCCATGTTGGAGCACCGCAAGCGTCCGTATATTTGGTCTTGAATTTTGCGGATTTGATGACCCACCGATAGCTGCCGTAGACCTCGTTGCCGAGGACGAAAGAGAGGGTCGTTTGGCTGTTGACATACCCTCTCAACATTTCCCGCTGCTTGCTCGGTGCTACGCCAAGGTATGCAGCCAGTTCAATGTCGAACGTGATGGTTTCGGCATCCGTTCCAGTACCCTCGGTCAGGGCCTTGCCTCCGGCGCGCTGGTGGGTGGTGTATCTGGCGGACACGCTCTCCACCATGTCCTTGATGGTCTTGACGTAGCCATCGAACACGGCAAAGGCGATGTCGCCGAGGCATCCAACAATCACGGATAAATCCCTCCCAACACGAAACCGTCAGCGTTAAAGCACGGCAGATACAGACAGATTACAATGTCATCAATGGCGGGCACCCACCACACCACATGGGATTTGTGCTGGTGGTTGGTGGAGTTGTCTGCACCTGTGACCTTTTCCTCTTCATCCCAGATCTGGCGGGTGCCGTTCTGGGTCTTGAGGATTTTAAGTTCGTAGGGGCTTGGGTGGACAAACTGGTGG
>DCCL01000104.1:0-991 GCA_002313795.1 Faecalibacterium prausnitzii | reverse complement strand
GGTGGTCGTGCTCGCCAGCCGATTCCGTATAGACGATAGCCTTGTAGTGCTGCATCACAGGGAGCCAGCCGGAAGTTATCCCGGTATCCTCGAATTTCACACGCACAAGGCGTTTTTCCTTGTTCACATCGGTAACTTTTCCGATGCGAACATCGACATTTACGTTCATCAGTAACCTCCCAGCGTGTGTCGACCAGTGACTTGCGTGGTGTACCCGCCAGAGCCGGACACCGTGTGCTTGGACTGCTTCACGATGTACTTGCCCGCCCACGGCCCTAGCTTGTCAGCGTTGAACGTCAGCCCAGCCACCTTGCCGGGGTCTCCCGGATAGGTGAACTGCACCTGACGTTCGTACTTGTTAAACTGACGGAGTTTCTTCGCAGCCAGCTCTTTTGCCTCGGCCTTACTCGTGACCGGGGCATAGATTTCCAGCTGCTGATTGGTCTTGCTCTTGGCATCGTAGTCCTTGACGTACGCAATACCCTCGATGGCCTTGCCATCAGGCCCAACATAAGATACCCGGCAGGACGCATACTGTGTTCCGGCCTGACCAAGGGAGAGGCTATATTTGATATAGCTTGCATCTCCCAAGGCGGTGGTCCACACCGCGTCTTTGCCCTCATACTCCTGCTGGTCAAAGATGACGATTTTGCCATCGGTGCATTTCAGCGACAGCCCTGCATCGTGGCAAAGCTGCTGCAAGAAGTCGATGTCAGAGCAGCGGTACTGCTCCACGCGCTTATATTCCGGGTCTTTCTTCGCAAGGAACTGGGTCGTCATGCCGTTTTTGGATGCCATTTCATTGGCAATGCCGGACAGCTTGTACTTTTCCCAGCCTTTGCTCTGCTTGGTCTGCCGGATCTGGCTCGTGTAGGGCAGCCCGATGGCCTTGATGGTGATAATGCCGGGCGGGCCGGACGCAGTCACGCTGTCCAGTTCAAAGGTTCCGCAGTCCAGTGCTTCGTCCTTGCCATCGCTGTGCCAGTTGCAG
>DCCL01000189.1:5489-7092 GCA_002313795.1 Faecalibacterium prausnitzii | reverse complement strand
CCACCATGTTCTTCATCTTCTGGGTGAAGGTGACACCGGCCCACTGGGGCTGCCAGACCGTGCCCTTTTCGATATGGACGTTCTGGTGCTTCTCGGCACCGTTGGAGTTCAGGAACTCACGGCTGATGTTGACGATGGACACACCGTTCCACACCATGTTCAACCGCTTTTCCTCGGTGACTTTTGCTACAGGGGTAGCCTCGAGGTTCTCTTCGTTGGCAATGGCGATGAACTTATCCACGTCCTCGGGGGCCAGAGCCACAGCCATACGCTCCTGGCTCTCGCTGATGGCCAGCTCGGTGCCGTCCAGACCATCGTACTTTTTAGTGACCTTGTTCAGGTCGATATACAGGCCGTCGGCCAGCTCACCGATGGCCACAGACACGCCGCCGGCACCGAAGTCGTTGCAGCGCTTGATCATTTTGCAGGCATCCTCCCGGCGGAACAGGCGCTGGAGCTTCCGCTCGATGGGGGCGTTGCCCTTCTGCACCTCGGCACCGCAGTGCTCAAGGCTGTCCAGCTTGTGGGCCTTGGAGGAACCGGTAGCGCCGCCGATGCCGTCACGGCCGGTGCGGCCGCCCAGCAGGACGATGATGTCCCCGGGAGCCGGGCACTCGCGGCGGACATGGGAAGCGGGGGTAGCGCCCACCACGGCACCGATCTCCATCCGCTTTGCCACATAGCCGGGGTGATAGATCTCATCCACCTGACCGGTGGCAAGGCCGATCTGGTTGCCGTAGGAGGAATAACCGGCGGCAGCAGTCGTCACCAGCTTGCGCTGGGGCAGCTTGCCGGGCAGAGTCTCACTTACGGGCACCAGCGGGTCGCCCGCGCCGGTGACGCGCATGGCCTGATAGACATAGCTGCGGCCGGAGAGGGGGTCACGGATGGCACCGCCGATGCAGGTGGCAGCACCACCGAAGGGCTCGATCTCGGTGGGGTGGTTATGGGTCTCGTTCTTGAAGAGGAAGAGCCAGTCCTCGTCCTTGCCGTTGACGTCGCACTTGATCTTGACGGTGCAGGCGTTGATCTCATCGGACTCGTCCAGGTTCTTGAGGATGCCCTGCTTCTTCAGCTCCTTGGCACCGATGGTAGCAACATCCATCATGCAGCGGGGCTTGTTCTCCCGGCCCAGGTCAGCACGCATGGCCATATAGCGGTCAAAGGCCTCCTGCACCACGGCGTCATCGATCTGGACATCATCCAGAATGGTGCCAAAGGTGGTGTGACGGCAGTGGTCAGACCAGTAGGTATCGATCATCTTGATCTCGGTGATGGTGGGGTCGCGGTGCTCGGAGCGGAAATACTGCTGGCAGAACGCGATATCGCCCAGGTCCATGGCCAGACCCTTTTCGTCGATGAACTTCTTCAGGCCCTCTTCGTCCAGCTCATTGAAACCGTTCAGCACTGCCACGGCGGTGGGGATGGGGTACTCCATCTTGAGGGTGGCTTTGGTATCCAGCGAAGCCTCGCGGGCCTCCACCGGGTTGATGACATACTTTTTGATCTCGGCCACCTGCTCGTCGGTCAGGGTGCCTTCCAGCAGGTAGACGCGGGCAGAGCGCACCAGCGGGCGCTCGCCCTGGCTGATGAGCTGGATGCA
>DCCL01000189.1:1281-5436 GCA_002313795.1 Faecalibacterium prausnitzii | reverse complement strand
TCGAACTGGCCGGGCAGATACTCCACAGCGAAGGCTGTGCCCTCATCTGCGGGCAGGTCGGAGTAGGTGTTATCCACCGGCGGCTCGCTGAAGACGGTGGGGATACACTTCTGGAACAGCTCCTCGTCGATGCCCTCCACGTCATAGCGGTTGAGCAGGCGCAGGCCGCTCAGCTCCTTGATGCCCAGCAGGGACACCAGCTCGCTGCGCAGGCTCTGGGCCTCCACATCGAAGCCGGGCTTCTTTTCTACATAGATACGATATACCATTGGGTATTTCCCCCTTATCTTTTTCTTGCAGGAGGTACGCCCTCATTCAGCTCACGGCCTTGGGCAAAGGTGACTGACGAGGGTGTTTTCCTTATTTCTCTTATTGCTCTTTTTGCTCTTTCTCCGAGAGGGCCTTGAGTGCACGCAGGCCGATATCGGTGCGTTTGTGCAGCTTGTCGAAATGAATTTTCTCGGCAGCGGCATAGGCCCGTGCGATGGCGCGGGGCAGGCCGGGAGCCGTAGCCGTTACGCCCAGCACACGGCCGCCGTTCGTGACCAGTGTGCCGTCCTCCGTGATGGCAGTGCCGGAGTGGTAGACTGTGATATCCGGCTCATCGGGCAGCTGGCCCTCCACCAGACCGGTGATGGGCTTGCTCTTCTCGTAGGCCACCGGGTAGCCGCCGGAAGCCAGAATGACGCAGGCAGCGGCACCGTCGGAGAACTTCACCTCGGTATCGGCCAAGGTGCCCTCGGTGCAGGCAGTCATGACCTTGAGCAGGTCGCTTTCCAGCAGGGGCAGCACCACCTGAGTCTCGGGGTCGCCGAAGCGGCAGTTATACTCGATGACCTTGGGGCCGTCCGGGGTAAGCATCAGGCCGAAATAAAGGCAGCCTTTGAAAGGGCAGCCCTCGGCGTTCATGGCCTTGATGGTGGGCAGGAAAATCTTCTCCATACACTCAGCGGCAATGGCCGGGGTGTAATAGGGGTTGGGTGCGATGGTGCCCATGCCGCCGGTATTCAGGCCGGTGTCGTGGTCGTTGGCCCGCTTATGGTCCATGCTGGACACCATAGGCTTGACCACCTTGCCGTCGGTGAAGCTCAGCACACTGACCTCGGGGCCGGTGAGGAACTCTTCCACCACCACATGGTTGCCGGAAGCGCCGAACTTCTTATCCAGCATGATCTCCTTGACGCCCTCTTCGGCCTGCTGCTCATTCTCACAGATGAGCACGCCCTTGCCCAGAGCCAGACCGTCGGCTTTGATGACCACCGGATATTTTCCCTCGGCCCGGACATACTCCATGACCTTTGCAGGGTCGTCGAAAGTCTCATACTTTGCCGTGGGGATACCGTACTTCTTCATGAGGTCTTTGGAGAACACCTTGGAAGCCTCGATGCGGGCCGCAGCCTTATCCGGGCCAAAGGCCGGAATGCCCACAGCGGCCAGAGCGTCCACCATGCCCAGTGCCAGCGGGTCATCCTGCGCCACCACGACATAATCGAACTTTTCTTTCTTGGCAAAGCCCACCATGGTCTCCACATCGGTGGCCTTGATGTTCTTGCACTTGGCGTCATAGCTGATGCCGCCGTTGCCGGGCGCACACCAGATCTCGCCGCAGTCGGGGCTCTTTTTCAGCGCCTTGATGATGGCGTGCTCACGCCCGCCGCCGCCGACGACTAAGATTTTCTTTTTCATATCTGCACCTTCCTAACGAAAGTTTTCTGCCATTGTTTGCGCATGGGGAGTTTCACGACTCCGGCAGCAGACGGTTCAAGTCCACCCGGAGGTTTTATTTCGGGTTGCTGCTTTCGGTCAGTCCACTGGTAATTTTCTTCACAAGTGAGGTCGGGTTGCGCCTCCCACGTGCTCTCCCCTGCTGCTCAGTGATGGAACAGTCGGATGCCGCAGAAGGCCATGGCGATGCCGTACTTGTTGCAGGTGTCGATGACCTGCTGGTCACGGATGGAGCCGCCGGGCTGGACGATGGCGGTGACGCCGGAGCGGCGTGCACGCTCAATGTTGTCGCCAAAGGGGAAGAAAGCATCGGAACCCAGGCTCACACCGGTAACGTGGCTCAGATATTCCTTCTTTTCCTCAGCTGTCAGAGGCTCCGGCTGACGGGTGAAGGTTTCGGCCCAGACGTCATCGCCGATGACATCCTCGGGGGTGTCACCGATGTAGACATCGATGGCGTTGTCCCGGTTGGGCTTTGACACATCGTCCCGGAAGGGCAGGTTCAGCACCTTGTCCATGTGACGCAGCTGCCAGTTGTCGGCCTTCTGGCCCGCCAAACGGGTGCAGTGGATGCGGCTCTGCTGGCCGGCACCCACGCCGATGGTCTGGCCGCCGAAGGTGTAGCAGACACTGTTGGACTGGGTATATTTCAGGGTGATGAGGGCGATGACGAGGTCGCGCTTCTGCTCCTCGGTCACGGTCTTGTTCTCCGTGACCCAGTTGGTCAGCATGGTGTCAGCGTTGATGATCAGCTCGTTGCGGCCCTGCTCAAACGTGATGCCGTACACCTGCTTGTGCTCCACCGGATTCGGCTTATAGGCCGGGTCGATGGCAACTACATTATAATTTCCCTTTTTCTTGCTTGCAAGTATTTTCAGAGCTTCCGGCTCATAACCCGGAGCAATGATGCCGTCGGAGACTTCGTGTTGAATGATTTTTGCTGTAGATACGTCACAGATATCAGAGAGGGCAATCCAGTCGCCGAAAGAGGACATCCGGTCCGCACCGCGGGCCCGGGCATAGGCGCAGGCCAGAGGGGAAAGCTCCATCTCCGGGGCGATGTGGTACATCTTCCGCTCCACATCGGTCAGAGGCAGGCCCAGCGCAGCACCCGCCGGGGAGACATGCTTGAAGGAAGCGGCGGCGGGCAGGCCGCAGGCCGCTTTCAGCTCCTTGACCAGCTGGATGGAGTTGAGTGCATCCAGAAAGTTGATATAACCGGGCTTGCCGTTCAGGACGGTCACGGGCAGGTCAGAGCCATCCTCCATGTAGATGCGGCTGGGTTTCTGGTTGGGGTTGCAGCCGTATTTCAGTGCCAGTTCGTTCATTGGTGCATCCTCCTGTTTTCTTTCCTGTTATTCTGCGTCTTCGTCTTTGGCGTCGAGCTTTGCCATCAGCTCCAGCTCTTCGGGCAGCAGCTCCGGTTCCTCGGGGTCGTCGAGGTCGCTGCACACAGCGTCGTATTTATTGAAGATCATGTCGCCGCTCTCGCCGGTCTCAAGGTCGATGACCCGGGCAAAGAGGCTGACTTTGTTTTCGGGGTTCAGGTTCTGCCACAGGCCGTGGGCGAAGTCGCCGATGGTGCGGGGGCAGGCAAAGCGGAGCGGCTCACCCTCAAAGCTGGGGATGGGATTGCCGTTGTGCTTATAGGTGCTGATAAAGTGGCCTTCACCGGCCACGGGCTGAGGGTAATCGAAGAAATAGCGCTGGACACTTTCCCCATTACCGTCGGCAGACTTGAGGATGCTCATCTGGTAGCTGCCGTCTGCGTACACCACGGCGGAGATGCGGGGGGTGTAGTTGGGGCCGTCCGGTTCAAAGGTGCGGGTGCGGAGGGCATCAGCAAAGCTTCTGCCGCGGCTCATCTCATCGTAGATGGTGTCGGTCTGGTCGCCGTTGGTGACGATGTGGGTCTTGCCGAGGGTCAGCACCGGGTTGTAAATGATGAGGCTGGGGTCTTCCAGCTTGGCAGGGTCGGCTGCCATGGTGCAGATGCCGCCTCGCTCGGGCACAGGGTCGAACACCCGGTTGCGGCTGTTCTCACTGCGGCCCATGATGAAATATCCGATGAACATCTGACGGCCATCCGGGGCCTTTGCCACGGCGATGCCGCGGCCGGGATACTCGTTGGAAGCCAGATAGGCGTTCAGGTCGATTTTTTCCATTGTCTTTCTCCTTTTACGGGCGTTTTCTACAGGTGAGGGCGTATCAGACGGATATTTTCCCCTCATCCGGCCCTTCGGGCCACCTTCCCAAGAGGTGACTATCCTTATCTTATTTGATCTCTCCACTGCACACCATGGCGACCGCCTTGGGCAGCAGCTTCCACTCCGCCTGCTCCATCACCCGCTTCTGCAGCACTTCAGGGGTGTCACCAGGCAGGATATCCACCGCTTTCTGCAGCAGGATGGGCCCGCCGTCGCACTCTTC
>DCCL01000189.1:0-1155 GCA_002313795.1 Faecalibacterium prausnitzii | reverse complement strand
CGCAGGCCGTACATGCCCGGCCCGCAGAAGGACGGGATGAGGGCGGGGTGGATGTTCAGGATGCGGCGGAGGTAGGCCTCGATGACGCTGGGCCCCAGCACCGAGAGGAAGCCTGCCAGCACCACCAGGTCGATGTGGTGTTCTTTCAGAGTCTTGAGCAGGGCAGCGTCGAAGTCTTCACTGTTCTGGTAGTCCTTCCGGCGGACGACGACGCCCTCCACACCAGCCTTAGCGGCGCGTTCCAGCGCATAGACGCCGGGTTTGGAGGCCACCACCAGAGTGATCTTGCCGTTGGGGTTCTCGCCCCGGGCCTCGCTGTCCAGCAGAGCCTGCAGATTGGTGCCGCCTCCGGACACTAATACAGCAATGTTCAGCACAGCTCCACACCCTCGCCTTCTGCGATGATGCCCAGACGGTAAGCTTCCGGCTCTCCGTTGGCATGGAGGATATCCAGAGCCTTGTCGGCCTGCTCTGCAGGAACGGTCAGCACCATGCCAACACCCATATTGAAGGTGTTGAACATATCGTGCTCAGAGATACCGCCTGCCTTCTGCATCAGGCCAAAGAGGGCCGACGTGCGGACATCTTCCTTCTTGATGCGGGCGCAGCAGCCCTTCTTCAGGCTGCGGGGGATGTTCTCATAGAAGCCTCCGCCGGTGATGTGGGAGATGCCCTTGACGTCCACCTCTTCCAGCACCTTGAGCACCGGCTTGACGTAGATCCTGGTGGGGGCCAGCAGGGCTTCACCGAGGGTCTTGCCGCCCAGCTCGGCGGGGGCAGTCTTGAGCACATCGGGGTCGTTGTCGATATCAAAGATCTTGCGCACCAGCGAGAAGCCGTTGGAATGGACACCGGTGGAGGGCAGAGCGAGGATGACATCGCCGGGCTTCATGGTATCGTTGTTGAGGATCTTTTCCTTATCCACAACGCCCACGGTGAAACCGGCCAGGTCGTATTCATCCTCCGGCATCATGCCCGGATGCTCAGCGGTCTCACCGCCCACCAGAGAGCAGTCGGCCTGCACGCAGCCCTCGGCCACACCCTTGACGATCTCGGCGATCTTCTCGGGGATGTTCCGACCGCAGGCGATATAATCCAGGAAGACCAGCGGTTTTGCACCGGCACAGATGACGTCGTTGACGCACATGGCCACGC
>DCCL01000268.1:756-7270 GCA_002313795.1 Faecalibacterium prausnitzii | reverse complement strand
GTGCAGCAGAACGATGCCGGCGGCGTAGGTCTGTTCCGCACCGAATTCGTCTACCTCAACTGCAAGGACTTCCCCACCGAAGATTACCAGTTTGAGGCTTACAAGCAGGTGGTGGAGAGCCTTGCCCCCCGCAAGGTTGTCGTGCGCACCTGTGACATCGGCGCAGACAAGACCGTGGACTACATGAAGCTGGACCACGAGGAGAACCCGGCTCTGGGCTATCGTGCCATCCGCATCTGCCTGACCTGGAAGGACTTCTTCAAGACCCAGCTCCGGGCCCTGCTGCGGGCTTCTGCCTACGGCAATATGAGCATCATGTTCCCCATGATCACCAGCCTGCGGGAGCTGCAGGACGCCAAGGCCGTGCTGGAAGAGTGCCGCAAGGAGCTGCGGGCCGAGGGCCAGAAGTTCGATGAGAAGATGGAAGTGGGCACCATGATCGAGACCCCCGCTGCCGTCATCATCGCGGATTCTCTGGCCGAGGAGTGCGATTTCTTCTCCATCGGCACCAACGACCTGACCCAGTACACCTGCGCTCTCGACCGCCAGAACGCCAAGCTGGAGCCCTTCTTCAACCCCCATCACCCGGCAGTGCTGAAGGAGATCCAGATGACCATCGAGGCAGGCCACCGTCACGGCATCTGGGTGGGCATCTGCGGTGAACTGGGTGCGGACACCGCCCTCACCGAGACCTTCCTCCGGATGGGCGTGGACGAGCTCTCCATGAATGCCAAGAGCATCCTGCCCGTGCGCAAGATCATCCGAAGCCTTGACCTGAGCAAGCCTTCGGACAAGCAGGTTTAAGGAAATATTTCCGGAATCATCCGGCCCCCGGCAGAAGTTCCTCTGCCGGGGGCTTTCTTGTATCCACCTCAGCCCGAAATAAAATTTTGCGAAAAAACTTCAAAACCGTAAAGTGCAGTGCTATACTGGTAGCATCGCAATATCTGCTGAGAGGGAGCTTCTCTATGACAAAATTACTCATCCGCCTGTTTATCCGGCACCCGGACGATACCCAGAATCCCGCCGTGCGCACAGCCTACGGCAACCTGGCCAGCCTTGTGGGCATGGCCTGCAATCTCCTGCTCTGCCTGGGCAAACTGACAGCGGGAACGCTGTTCGGTTCCATCGCTATCATGGCAGATGCATTGAACAACCTTTCGGATGCATCTTCCAATGTAGTCAGCCTTGTGGGCTTCCGTCTGGCCTCCAAAGGCCCCGACGAAAAGCATCCCTACGGCCACGCCCGGTATGAATATCTGGCGGGCCTCGTGGTCTGCGTTACCATCCTTGCCATCGGCCTTTCCCTGCTGAAGGAATCGGCCCTGAAGGTCTTCCACCCCACCGCCGTGGTGTTCAGCTGGCTGAGCGTGGCAGTGCTGGTGGTGTCCATTCTGGTCAAGTTCTGGATGAGCGGTTTTAACCGGACGGTGGGACAGAAAATCAACTCGGAGACCCTGATGGCCACCGCCGCCGACAGCCGCAACGATGTGCTGACCACCGGTGCTGTCCTTGTCTCCACCATCCTCTCCCACCTGACGGGCTGGGATGTGCTGGATGGTCTGATGGGCGTGGCCGTGGCCTGCTTTATCCTCTGGTCGGGCTGGGGCCTGATGATGGATACCCTCAGCCCTCTGCTGGGCGAGAGCCCCTCGCCGGAACTGGTGGAACACATCGAGCGCACCGTCATGAGCTATCCCGGTGTGCTGGGCGTCCATGACCTGATGGTGCACGACTACGGCCCGGGCCATCAGTTCGCTTCGCTCCACATCGAGTTCCCCGCAGAGGCCGACCCGCTGGAAGCTCACGATATCATCGACAACATCGAGCGGGATTTCCTGAAGAAAGACCATCTGCAGGTCACCATCCACTATGACCCCATCGTGACGTCGGACGCTGCTGTGGGGGTGCTGCGCAGCCGCCTGATGGAAAAGGCCCGCCAGATGGACCCGCGGATGTCCATCCATGATCTGCGCATCGTGCCCGGCGACAGCCACACCAACGTGCTCTTTGATCTGGTGTTCCCGGCAGGCTATACCGGCAACAAGGACGAGAAGCTGGCCGAGATGTGCAACTTCGTCAAGGAGCAGGACCCCAGATACTGCTGTGTGGTCAAGATAGAGCAGAGCTACGCTTCGGCCCTGCCGGAACAGGAAGAGAAAAAATAACTGCTGTTTGAAAACGGCAGAAGAAAAAGAGGGAACGTATTATGCTGAATGAGACTTACCGTGCCATGCTGGGCCACAAAAGCGTCATCCGGGAGACCTTTACGTATGGCAGACAGCGTGCCGCCGAGATCGGCTATGAGAATGTGTTCGACTACTCTCTGGGCAACCCCAGTGTGCCCTGCCCGGACAAGTTCACCCGGGTCATGCAGACCCTGCTGGCCGAGGAAGAGCCGGTGGCCCTCCACGGCTACTGCCCCAGTCAGGGCGACCCGGACTTCCGCACCGCTGTGGCGGCCCATCTGGCAAAGACCTTCGGCCTGCCCTATGAGCAGAAGGATATCTTCCCCACCACCGGCGCTGCGGGTGCCATTGCCCACGCCATCCGTGCTGTGACCAAACCCGGCGATGAGGTGCTGACCTTTGCCCCCTATTTCCCCGAGTACGGCCCCTATGTGGAGGGCACCGGCGCAAAGCTCAAGGTGGTGCCGCCGCAGGCTCCCACCTTCCAGCCCAATCTGGATGCCTTTGAGGAGATGCTCACCGAGAACGTCACCTGCATCCTCATCAACACCCCCAACAACCCCACCGGCGTGGTCTATTCCGAAGAGACCCTGACCCGGATGGCAGACATCCTGACCCAAAAGAGCAAAGCCTTCGGCCATAATATCTTCCTTGTCAGCGATGAGCCCTACCGTGATATCGCCTTCGACGGCAAAAAGGTGCCCTATCCGGCAGCATTCTATCCCCACACCCTGACCTGCTTCTCCTTCTCCAAGAGCCTGAGCCTGCCCGGCGAGCGTCTGGGCTATGTGGCGGTCCGGCCCGGCTGTGAGGGTGAGGATGTGCTGGTGGATATGATGGCCCAGATCTCCCGCTTCACCGGCCACAACTGCCCGCCCAGCATCATCCAGAAGGCGGTCAGCCAGTGTCTGGATGTGACCAGCGACCTCTCGGTCTACGAGACCAACATGAACCTGCTGTACGATAAGCTCACCGAACTGGGCTTTGAGGTGGAACGCCCCGGCGGCACCTTCTACATCTTCCCCAAGGCGCTGGAAGAGGACGCCAACGCCTTCTGCATGAAGGCCCGGGAGTTCGACCTGCTGCTGGTGCCCAGCGATACCTTCGGCGTCAAGGGCTATGTCCGCTTCGCCTACTGCATCGACACCGAAAAGGTGAAGCGGAGCCTGCCCGCCCTGGAAAAACTGGCCGCAGCCTACAAGAAATGACCGTGAGGTGACACCATGCATCCGCTTCCGGAATATCCCCGCCCCAGCCTCCGCAGGGACAGTTTTCTGAACCTGAACGGCCTGTGGGACTATGCCATCACCGCCAGCTCCGAGTTCCCCGTCAAATGGGATGGCAGCATCCTTGTGCCCTATTCGCCGGAAGCGAAGGCCTCCGGTGTGGGACGGACCCTTCAGCCCGGCCAGTGGCTCCACTACCACCGGGCTTTTACGCCCCCGGCAGGGGAAGGCGGGCGGGTGCTGCTCCACTTCGGGGCGGTGGACTATGCCTGTGCGGTGGAGGTCAATGGCCGTCTGGCCGGGGGACACAGGGGTGGCTACTGGCCCTTTACCCTTGATATCACCGACCTGCTCCGCCCGCAGGGGCATAACACCCTCTGGGTGGCCGTACAGGATCCCACGGGCACCGGGGTACAGGCCCGGGGCAAGCAGACCCTCAGGCCCGGCGGGATGTTCTACCCGGCCCAGAGCGGCATCTGGCAGACGGTCTGGCTGGAACGGGTGCCGGACAATTATATCCAGACCCTCACCATCACCCCGGACTACGACGCCCGCACTGTGACGGTAAAGGCCCACACCGCACAGCCCGGCGGGGCCGTGAACCTCTGGGCCGTCGTCCGGGCCGGAGGCGTGACCATCGCCGAGGACTGGGGCAGCGATGAGGCAGGTCAGGACGGCGAAGTGACCCTGACGATCCCGGAAGAGCATTTCTTCCCGTGGAGCCCGAACCGTCCTTTTCTCTACGATTTGACGGTGGGCACGACCCAGGGTGAAGAGGAGAACTTCGATACGGTGCACAGCTACTTTGCCCTCCGCAGGTGGGAGTGCCGGGAGGATGCCCGGGGCGTGAAGCGGTTCTTCCTCAACGGAAAGCCCATCCTCCTCAATGGTCTGCTGGACCAGGGCTACTGGCCCGAGGGACTGTATACTCCGCCCTCCGATGCGGCAGTGGAGCACGAACTGCACACCGTGCGGGAACTGGGTTTCAATCTGCTGCGCAAACACGCCAAGATCGAGCCGGAGCGGTGGTACTACCACTGTGATAAGCTGGGCATCATCGTCTGGCAGGATATGGTCAACGGCGGCGGGAATTATCCCATGTGGTACGTCACCTACCTGACCAATGTGCTTCAGCCCCTGCTCCGCCATGGCCCGGACGGGAAACTGTTCCACAGTTTTCTGGGCCGGGGCAGTGCCCACAGCCGGGAGGAATACGCCAGAGAGCTGGCCGATACGGTGGCCGCACTGGGCTGCCATCCCTGCATCGGGTGCTGGGTGCCCTTCAATGAGGGCTGGGGGCAGTTCGATGCCAATAAGGCAGCAGAAACGCTCCGCACCCTCGACCCTTCCCGTCTGGTGGACGAAGCCAGCGGATGGTTCGACCGGGGCGGGGGAGATGTGCACTCCATCCACAATTATTTCTACCCGCTCCATGTCAGCCCGAAAAAGCGCACTGTGGCCCTCACGGAATACGGCGGCATCGCCTGGCCCATGCCCGGCCATGAGCCGCCCCGGAAGACCTACGGCTATGGTACCGCAGAGAGCCGGGCAGAACTGACAGAGCGCTATAAAAACCTGCAGCAGAAGACCATCCTGCCCCAGCTGAAAAAGGGCCTGTCGGCGCTGGTATACACCCAGCTCACCGACGTGGAGGATGAGGTGAACGGCCTGCTCACCTATGACCGCACGGCCGTCAAACCTGACCCGGCGGCTGTCCGGGCCTGCAACGAAGCGCTGGAAAAAGAGTTTGAAACGATAACATAAAAACAGAAAGACCCCGCTCACCGGAGTGCATACAGCACCGGGAGCGGGGTCTTGGTGATCTCAGGGAAAATTACTGGTCGCTGCTCTTGTTGGAGATCTTGGAAGCGGGCAGTTTCTTCATGGCGGCAGAATCCAGAGCATGGGGCAGCTCTGCACCGTAGGAGTAGAGGTTGTCCTGCAGCTCGCTGCTCTTCATATCCGAGAGAGCCTGGTCACGCAGGTCGTCCAGCGTCTCAGCGTCCAGCGGGTCGAGACGGACCAGCAGCATCAGGGCATAGCTGGAATAGTTCACAGCGGCAGCTTCGCCGGGCTTGAGGGCACGGACGGCGTCGGCGGCACCGTCCTCCGAGAAGGTGTTGTCGAGGTCATCACTGCCCAGCAGTGCGGTGGAGAGGGTGGAAGTGTCGGAAGAAGCTTCACCGTCCAGCACGGCGTAGATGTCCGGCAGGCCGGCGGCCACGGCGGCGCTGAAAGCGGAGGCCTGAGCGCTGGCACCCTCGGGGATGTTGGCGTTGTAGTTCTCCGCAACGGTCTGGGCCAGCTCCAGCATCTGCTTGGACTGGTCATCATCGGCAAAGGCAAAGGTGCTGGTGTTGTAGAGGGGGATGGCGGTATAGCGGAAGTAGACCATGTCATTCTCGAGATGGCCGCTGAGGTCGGCGTCAGAGACGGGGGTCTCGCCGTCGGTGCCGTAGGTCAGTTCCAGCAGGTCGCTGCTCTTGATGAGGATGCGCTCAAAGCGCTTGAGAGACTCAAGGCCGATGCCGTTGGCCTTGTAGGCGGCGCTGTTCTGGTCCATCAGCTGCTGTGCGTAGTTGTCGGCCTGCGTCTCTTCCTCGGGGGTCAGCACACCGCCCAGCTCATCAAAGCGGGTCTCGATGGCAGCGTAGTATTCGAGGTTCTTCTGGGTATTCTCGGCCACATAGTCGCTGACCACAGCGGTCTCGCCGGTGGAGTCGTCCACGGTGATGGTCTGCTTGAGGAAGGAAGACACCTTGGTGGGGTCCTGGTCATCGGAAGCGAGGTCGGCAGCGGCCTGATAGGCGTTGTACTGGACCAGCAGGTAGAAGCCGGAGGTGATATCGACATTGCCGATGGTGCCCACGGAATCCGGGGTGGAGATGGTGCAGCCCACAAGGCCGCAGACAAGGGCCAGGGCGCAGACGAGGGCGATGAGTTTTTTCTTCATAAGTGTACTCCTGAATCTGATTATTTTTTGCCGGGGGTCTCCTCCTGCGGGGCGGCAAGGATGTCCGCCATCGCCTTGAGGATATTCTGCAGCAGCTCCAGCGGCTTTTCGTCTTTCTGGAGCGTGACAGAGAGGTAAGGCTTTGC
>DCCL01000268.1:573-750 GCA_002313795.1 Faecalibacterium prausnitzii | reverse complement strand
ATGTGACAGAGAGATAGGGCTTGGTGCCGGCGCCCGCCGTGACGCGGCCATTGAAGGCGATGAGCAGGCCCCGTATCATGGAAACATCCAGAGACTCCACCTGCAGCAGCAGGGTGTCTTTCTTCTGGGTGACTTCATAGACGCCCACCGCAGCGGCCTGCACCCGCACCAGCGAGA
>DCCL01000268.1:264-410 GCA_002313795.1 Faecalibacterium prausnitzii | reverse complement strand
TCGGCGATATATTTTTCGGGGATAAAAGCATCCACCCGCAGATCCACGAGGCACTCACTCTTGTCCCGCTGGACGGGTTCGCCTTTGGCTTTGGCGATGGCCTGCCCCAGCATCTTCACATAGAGGTCATAGCCCACGGCCTCCAT
>DCCL01000268.1:0-146 GCA_002313795.1 Faecalibacterium prausnitzii | reverse complement strand
GTGAACTCCCGGATGGCGGAGAGACGCTTCTGTGCAATGTCCGAAAGGGTCTTGTCCCGGCGGAAGGTGAAGTAGGCGTAGGCTTTCCGGCCCGAGCGGCCCACACGGCCCCTTATCTGGTAGAGCTGGGCCAGACCCATCCGGTC
>DCCL01000264.1:6632-14352 GCA_002313795.1 Faecalibacterium prausnitzii | reverse complement strand
GCAAAAGAGAACGTATCTCTGCATTCAGAGCGATTTAACCCTTCGCGTCAGCGAACCCTCCACCCCGCGGAGCGATTAGCAACCTTGTGGCAGCAGAAGCCAAATCCCCGCTACAGGCGGGAGATGCCGTGCCCCTTACAAAAACCTTGTTGCAAGCAGAAAACCTACCCCACTACAGGCGGGCGCAGCCGCTCATCTCAACAAAAGCCACCCCGCGCCAGCAGAACGTTACCCCCAAACCCCTTGAATCTCTGTATAAAAATAAAACTTATCACTATCTGTAGAAATAACTCAAACAAAATGATGAAATGAGGAAGAGACTATGAAAGTCTGGGACTTGCATTGTGATACCCTGAGTGAGCTGCGCCACGCCGAAAAAGCTGGTGCCCCCAAGAGCTTTGCACAGAATGACCTGCATATCGACCTGCAGAAACTGAAAAAAGGCGACTATATGCTGCAGTGCTTCGCCGCCTTTGTCAATCTGGCCGATAAGACCCCCGGTGCCGACCCGCTGGTGACGGCTCTGGAAGAGATCGATATCTTCAAGCGTATCATGGAAAAATACCCGGAGGATATCGCCCCGGTGTATGTCCCCGCAGATATCCGCAAAAATGCCGCCGCCGGAAAAATCAGCGGAATGCTCACCATTGAAGAGGGCGGCTGCTGCAAGGGCAGCGTGGGCGTGCTGCGCCGGATGTATGAGCTGGGCGTCCGGATGATGACCCTGACCTGGAACCACGAGAATGAGCTTGCCAGTCCCAACGTGGTGCCCGGCGCAGGCACCGACGACATCTGGCCCTGTGCTCCCAACACGGAGACGGGTTTGAAAGAGAAGGGCTTTGAGTTTCTGGCCGAAATGGAGCGTCTGCATATGATCGTGGACGTGAGCCACCTGTCCGATAAGGGCTTCTGGGACGTCATCGAGCATTCTACCCGCCCCTTTGCCGCCAGCCACTCCAACTGCCGTACCCTTGCGCCCCACTGCCGCAACCTCACCGATGAGATGATCCGTGCTCTGGCGAACAAAGGCGGCCTTGTGGGCCTGAACTACTGCTGCGGCTTCCTCGATAACCAGCCGAAGGAAGAGCTCTGCCGCAGCACCACCGCTCTGATGGCAAAGCACGCGGCCCATTTCAAGCAGGTGGGCGGCATTCAGATGATCGCTCTGGGCAGCGACTTTGACGGCATCGGCGGGCATCTGGAAATGGATGATTGCTCCAAGCTCCCGCTTCTGACCGATGCACTCCGCCGGGAGGGCTTCACTGAGGACGAGGTGGAAGCCATCTTCTACCGTAATGCACAGCGGTTCTTTGAAGAAAACCTGTAACGCTGTATAAAACGACAAGGAGATTCCAAAATGGATAAAAATATGACGCTGGAAAAGCGCATTGCCGCAGAGCTGTACTCCTATCAGGGCAAGATGAGCGTCTTTGTGGACGACCTCCGCGGCCACACGGTGGAGATCGGGGCCGATGAGGAATTTGAGACAGCCTCCACCATCAAGGCATATATTCTGGCGGTGCTCTATTTGCAGGCCAGCCGGGGCAAAGCCAGCCTGGAAGAGAAGATCACCTACAAGAAAGAACACTTCGTGGACGGTTCCGGCATGCTGCGCGCACTGGGCGTGGGTGCCAGCCTGAAGGTGAAAGATGCCGCCACCATGATGATCATCTGTTCCGACAACATCGCTACCAATATGGTCATCGATTATCTGGGGCTGGACACCATCAACGCCTGCATCAAAGAGATGGGCTTTGCCCACACCGTCCTCCACAATCCCCTCCACTTTGATATCTACGATGACCTGGGCACCACCACGCCCCGGGATTACGCTTCGCTGTTCGCGCAGGTGGCGAGAGGCACTCTGGTCAGCCCGGAGGCCAGCGCCGAGATGCTGGCTATCTTCCGACAGCAGCACTACAATACCATGCTGACCCGCGATTTTCCCCAGTTCTATCTGGACTGCGAGGAGACCGGGGAGCCGGAACTCATCTGGGTGGCCAGCAAGAGCGGCAGCATGAACGCCTGCCGCAACGACGGCGGCATCATCCACACCCCTTATGGCGAATATGTCATCGTCCTGATGAACAAGGACTTCCATGATATCATCGAGTACAACGACCATCCTTCCATGGTCTATGGTGCCCGGGTGTCCCGGATGATTTTGGACCAGATCCTTGCCTGCGAGGGTGAGCTGATCAAGTAAAAAGCAGAAAAACAGGATAGGAAAAAGAAATGCAGCGGTTTGCGCTTTTATTGCAAATCAAGAAACGGTGCAACAGCAGGACAGGATATTTGCGATATGCAATCCAATGTTGCTGTTGTTGCATCAAAAAGTTGGATTGCTATAATGCACAGGCAATAGCCGCAAACCGCAGATCGCAAATATGCCGTTTTATGAGACGTTATTTGCGAAAAATGTGATAAACAGGGGAATCATAACAATGAGTATTCAAATCAGCCTGCCGATGATGGCATTTCTGGTGTTCATGACCGGCTTTGCGGGCTTTGTGGATTCGGCAGCGGGCGGCGGCGGCCTTATCAGCCTGCCTGCCTATCTTTTTGCGGGCCTACCCGTCCATTATACCTATGGCACCAACAAATTCAGCGCGGCCTGCGGCACCACGTTCGCCACAGCCAACTTTTTCCGGAACGGCGCGATGAACGTCAGGGTCGGCGTCCTTGCGGCAGTCGGCAGCTTTGTGGGAAGCGCTATCGGCTCCCATATCGTTCTGCTCATCAGCGAGGAAGCCCTCCGCACCATGATGCTCATCATCCTGCCCATTGCGGCAGTGCTCATCCTCTGGCGGCGCGACCTGCCGGATGAGAATCGGGACGACGGCACGTTCGGCCTTAAAAAAGCCCTCATTGCGCTGGGCATCGGTATGGGCATCGGCCTCTATGATGGCATCTTTGGCCCGGGAACCGGAACCTTTGCCATCATCGCCTTCACCACCATCATGGGCTTTGACCTCCGCACGGCAGGCGGCAACGCCAAGGTGCTGAATCTGGCCAGCAACTACGCCAGCCTTATCACCTATCTGGGCAGTGGTCTGGTGGTGTTCCCGGTGGCCATTCCCTGCGCCATCAGCGGCATCGTCGGCAACATCATCGGCTCTCACTTCGCCCTGAAAAAGGGCGCAAAGTTCATCCGCCCCATGATGCTGGTGGTCCTGGTGCTCCTGCTGGGCAAGCTGGTCACGGATATGCTGTAAATTAACTACTTTTTGTCGATATACTGATGCTGCGGTCGATCTCCGACCCACTTTGACTGGGAAGGGGGTGAGTGGTATGTTGGATATTTTTGGCTTCTTACAGTCCGTCGCAGCAGGTGTAGTTTATAAGTGGAGCCCGGGTTGCGGCTCCCAGCGTCTGCTTCGCTACCGCTCGCATCCTGCTGGCCGCGGCCCCAACAACTCCTCCCTGTTTCCGCCACTGGCGGCGGTCGTCGTTGCAAGTGGCTTGATGGATGGTTCAAAGACCGCAAGCACTATCGCAAATCAAGAAATTAATGCAACATCGAAACAGCATCTTTGCGATATGCAATTCAACGTTGTTGCTGTTGCATTAAGAAGTTGAATTGCTATAAAAAGAAGACCCCCCTTGGAGGTAGCGACTCCGAGGGGGGTTCTTTTGCGAGTGATAGGTTGGATTTTTATTGACTTCGTACCTTTAGTACATGCTCTTTAGTGGAAAAGTCAAGCCAAGTACAAAAAATTTACTCAATGACCAGCCCATTATCAAAGAAGGCCAGACCGAAAGCGCCGGGGCCTGCGTGGGTGCCGATGACACAGCCGATCTGGCGCACCAGAGGGTCGGACTGGTGCAGGTTCTCTTCCAGATAGGTCAGGATGGGCTTTACCTCGCGGATGCTGATGGTGTAGCCTGCCAGAGCGGGGAAGAACGGATTGATGCCGCCCAGTTCCTCGATCTTTTTGAAGAGGGCCACATAAGCGCCGGGCAGGCCCCGGGCCTTGCCCGCCATGGCAACTTTGCCCTCCTTGATGGTGATGAGGGGCTTGATGCCCAGCATCCCGCCGGCCACGGCCACGGCTGCGGGCAGGCGGCCGCCCTTGCGCAGATACTTCAGGTCATCAATGGCGGCTACGAGGTGCAGATGCTCCTTGGCGTGCTCCAGCGTGGCGGCTATCTGGATGGCAGTCTTGCCCTCCTCCCGCAGATGAACGGCCAGACGCACCAGAAGGGCCTCGCCCAGGCAGACGGAGCAGCTGTCCACAAAGATAACGTTGTCCACGTTGGCGAGGTCGGCGGCCAGCTTGGCGCACTGATAGGTGCCGGAAAGCTCGTGGGAGAGGAAGACACCGATGACCTCATCCCCGGCGGCAGAGGCTTCGGTGAAAAATTTCTCGAACAGCTCAGGGCTGGGCTGGCTGGTGGTGGGCAGCTTCTTGCAGTCGGCCAGCCGTTCGTAGTATTCGGCGGGGGTCAGGTCTACGCCGTCCCGGATGACAGAGCCATCCTCAAAGGTGACATTCAGGGGGATAACGTCCACGCCCAGCTGTGCAGCTTCATCAGGCAGGATGTCGGACGCAGAATCGGTGAGAATGCGGATCATATTTTATCGTACCTCCATGGGCGAGAATGCCCGGGCATTGTGTCTCTGATAAAACGACAAATTCATAAAAAAGTCGTAGAAAGTATACCAGAAGGCCCGGCGCTATGTCAATCTTTTGAGACAAATTTCTTCGCATGAGCGCAAAACTGCTTGCCAATCGGGGCGGCAGTGTGGTACAATGTCCGCCGACAGGAGGGTGCGCCGTGAAAAGACTGGGCCCGGATCTCACAAGAACTGAAAAACCACCTTTTGGGACACAGTGCCGGGTGCTGGCGGAAGCAGCGGTGCTCTGGGCAGTGCTGGCGGCAGTGGCAGAATGTTTCCTCCCGGCAGCACAGGCGGTGCTGCCCGAGGGGAGCGCACTGGCGTGGGCCGGACTGCGGGTCTGCCTTGTAACGCCGCTGGCCGAAGAGCTGGCTTTCCGGGGCGGGGCACTCTTTCTTTTGCAGCCGCTGGGCGGTGTGTGGGCTGTGGTGGTGCAGGCGGTGCTCTTTGCACTGCTCCATGGCAGCTGGTCGGCGCGGCTCTATGCGCTGGGCATGGGGCTCATCTTTGGCTGGGCCGCGCAGAAGGCAAAAAGCGTATGGCCCGGCTGCACGCTACATATTATAAACAACTGCCTGGTGTTTGCCGTACAGCTGGCAGAAAGGGGAATGGGATGACCGACTTTGAGCTGATGGGGGCCGCGCTGGACGAGGCCCGGAAAGCCGCCGCCATGGGGGAAGTGCCCATCGGGGCCGTGGTGGCCAGGGATGGGGAGATCGTCGCCGCCGCCCACAACACCCGGGAGACGGAAAAGAACGCTCTCCATCACGCCGAACTGCTGGCCATCGATAAGGCGTGTAAGAAGCTGGGAGGCTGGCGGCTCTGGCAGTGTGAGCTTTTCGTCACTCTGGAGCCCTGTCCCATGTGCAGTGGTGCTATCATCAATAGCCGCATCAAACGGGTGGTCTACGGTGCCGCCGACGTCAAGGCTGGCTGCTGCGGCTCGGTGACAGACCTCTTCGCCATGCCCTTCAACCATCATCCGGTCATCGAAAAAGGGCTGCGGGCCGAGGAAGCACAGGAATTGCTGCAGGAATTTTTTGTGTCACTGCGGGCGAAGCGGGCCGCAAAGCCCCGCTGGAAACCGCCCCAGAACCCCTGAATCTGTGAAAAAAGTGGGAACTGCGTGAAAAAATCGCCGGTGCCCACTTTCTTTTTTCGCTCGATTGTGCTATATTATTCAATGGAAACTTGTCGAAACCACACAAATGCCGCCGGGCGCGCCGCAGAGCCGGACTGGACCGGAGAGATGGAGCAGAGCGCAGCTCCGGCGGGTGGGAGAGGGAAGTTTTCTTTCCCGTCCCGGAGGGCCTGACACGAAGGGCCGCAGGAACAGAAAAATGTGACAGGAGGGTTTGACTCTTGTACAACGACGAATTTGAGCTGACATTTGACCTGGAAGACGCAGCACCGAAGACGCAGCGCCGCCCGACTCTGCCGCAGCCGGAAGAGAACGCTGAGACAGTGCCGCAGGAGACCCCGGCCGAGAGGGAAGCTCCAGAGACTGTGGAACCGATACCGGAAGCTGTTCCGGTATCGGTTCCAGCAGTGGAGCAGAAGCAGGCAGAAGAGCCTGACCGGGAGACCGCAGAAGCGGAGCCGCAGCCCCATCCCCCCACGGCCAATGGCCGCACCGTCCTCATTTCGGGCGGCGACCGGGGTATCGGCGCGGCAGCAGCACGGGCGTTTTACGCAGCAGGTTATCGGGTGGCAGTGTTCTACCACACCAACGCCGAAGCCGCTGCCGCGTTGCAGAACGAGCTGCCGGGCGTGACCGCCATCCAGTGCGATGTGGCCAACCGGGCCAGCTGTGAGCTGGCTTTTCACGCCGCAGAACAGGCGCTGGGCAAGGTGGATGTTCTGGTGAGCAATGCGGGCATCGCCCAGCAGAAGCTGTTCACCGACATCACCCCGGAGGACTGGCAGCGGATGCTGGACGTCAACCTGACCGGTGCGTTCAATCTCTGCCAGCTGGCACTGCCCGGGATGATACGCCGCAAAGCGGGCCGCATCCTGACGGTGAGCAGCATGTGGGGTCAGACCGGCGGCAGCTGCGAGGTGCATTATTCCGCTGCCAAGGCGGGCCTCATCGGCCTGACCAAAGCACTGGCCAAGGAAGAGGGCCCCAGCGGTATCACCGTGAACTGTGTGGCTCCCGGCGTCATCGACACCGATATGATGGCCAGCTTTACCGCTGAGGACAAGGCGGCGCTGGCAGAGGAGACCCCGGTGGGCCGTCTGGGCACCCCGGAGGAAGTGGCAAAACTGCTGCTGTTCCTCGCCGGAGAGGACGCCGGCTACATTACCGGACAGGTGTTCGGCGTCAACGGAGGCCTTGTGATCTGATGCGGCAGGGCCGAAACTATGAGACAAGATCACTTGCGGGAAGCCTTTCCCGCAGTGAGAAGGAGAGAGCGAAATGGGCATGACTTTAAAGGAACTGTTGACGAAAGGTGAGGGCACCCTGTCGGCACAGGAGGCCAAAACTCTGGCCGCACAGTGCAGGATGGATGTGGAAACGCTCTATACGCTCCTTGAAGAGCGCGGCATCAAGATCATTGACGACGATGCCGACGCTGATACCAGCCTGGATGTGGACAGCATCATTGCCGAGGTGGAGAATGCCGAGAACAACAGCGACGAGCTGGGCATGGGCGGCGAGGACGACGAGGACTCTGCCGAAGAGAACCCCGCTGACCTGAAGGCTGCAATGGATGAGCTGCTGGATGACCCGGTGAAGAACTACCTCAAGCAGATCGGCCAGATCCCTCTGCTGAGCGCAGAGCAGGAAGTGGACCTGAGCAAGCGGATCCACGCAGGTGCTGAGGCAGCACACATCCTGCAGGCAGACCGCCAGAAGTATGGCGCACCGGAATACATCAAGAAGAACAGCGCACGGTTCTCCTTCGAGGAGGACGAGAACAGCCGCAGCTATACCGAGGACCTGGATGAGGACGGCAACGAAAAGCCCAACGAGGACGCCGAGGAGAAGGCTGCGGAAGAAAAGGCGGAGGAGGCTGTGGAGAACGGCCCTCTGACCGATGAGCGCCGCCAGGAGCTGCTGAAGATCCGCCGCGACGGCCTGAACGCCCGCCGCAG
>DCCL01000264.1:0-6480 GCA_002313795.1 Faecalibacterium prausnitzii | reverse complement strand
GGCTTCCGCTTCTCCACCTACGCCACCTGGTGGATCCGCCAGGCCATCACCCGCGCCATCGCGGATCAGGCCCGCACCATCCGTATCCCGGTGCATATGGTGGAGACCATCAACCGGATGCGTCAGGCCACCAACCAGCTGGTCTATCAGAACGGCCACGAGCCCACTCCCGAGGAGCTGGCAAAGGCCATGGATATGAGCGTGGAGCGTGTGCGTGAGATCCAGCGGATGGCACAGGAACCGGCAAGTCTGGAGAGCCCCGTGGGCGAGGAGGAGGATTCTTCTCTGGGCGATTTCGTCGCTGACGAGAACGCCGAGGCTCCCGGCAAGGCTGCTGACCGCGCTATGGTGGCCCAGCAGATCAATCAGGCTCTCAAGAGCCTGACTCCCCGTGAAGAGAAGGTCATCCGTCTCCGCTTTGGTCTGGACGATGGCCGTCCCCGCACTCTGGAAGAGGTGGGCCGCGACTTCGGCGTTACCCGTGAGCGTGTCCGCCAGATCGAGGCAAAGGCCATCCGCAAGCTGCACAGCCGCAAGTGCCTGGCCCTGCTGAACGGCCTCATCGAGTGATAACAGAAAAGTTTTGAACAGACGAACCGCCCGGCAGTGGAAAACTGCCGGGCGGTTTTTTTGGTGGATGAGATTCGGAGGGAGATCTGATTTTCCGGACGGAGAACCGTAAAGGTTATAGGGAAACGGAGTGATTTCAGGCGCAATGAGATGCAGAAGCTCCGGGCAGGTTCGGATTTTCCAGCAGAGAAGCCGTCTTTTTGAAAAAATCAGGATTTTTTTGCAAAAACCTCTTGCAATGTGATGCGCTTTATGATAAACTAATTGAGCTGTGATTGTGCTGCTATAGCTCAGTTGGTAGAGCGCATCCTTGGTAAGGATGAGGTCTCCAGTTCGAATCTGGATAGCAGCTCCAGCTCAAAGCACCTTGGAACCGGAAGGTTTCAGGGTGCTTTCTTTTTGTTTCCTCAGACAGTTGCAAAGGGAAAAAACATGCTATAACTATCATGAATCATCCCCCTTCCACATTCCGTGTCGGTGGAACCGCATAAGAAAATCCGCCTCCCCTGCACATGGCAGAAGATGACGGACCGCCCCATACCCATATGGACAGCGCTCTTATTGTTCCGTATAACAGAGACAATGACACGATTCAATCGCTCGCAGCAAAAAAACCGCGCCGCAGGTAATGTTCAGAACCTGCGGCGCGGCTTATCTATTGGAGGAAATAGCTCTCAAAATAAAAAAGAAAAATGGGAACTGCTGCGGCTCAAAATCAGAAGGCAGAACCCTCAGAGCCCGGCCAAATGGTTATAGCAGTTTGCGTTTTTAACGCCTAAACAACATCCGCAAACTGCATATCGCAAATATGTCGTTTTGTGAGGCGCTATCTATGAAAATTGCGATAAATATGGTCGTGACTATAAGGACAGTATACTTCATTTGACCCAAAAAAGCAAGCAGGTCAGCCGAAAATGAAAGTTACAAGATTACAACAAAACCAAACAGCGGAAAAAACAAAACAAAAACCACCTGAACTTCCAAGAGTCCAAGTGGTTTTCAATCGATGGAGCTGCTATCCAGATTCGAACTGGAGACCTCATCCTTACCAAGGATGCGCTCTACCAACTGAGCTATAGCAGCAAATGGCGACCCGGATCGGGCTCGAACCGACGACCCCCAGCGTGACAGGCTGGTGCTCTAACCAACTGAGCTACCGGGCCATGATCGCTCAAGTGCATCGTGTCTGGCGTTTGACCGCCGGAACGTGTGTTATTATACCTGAAGATAGGCGGATTGTCAAGCGGGAATTTCAGAAAATGTCAGAAAAATTTCTGAAAGTCGGACATTAGAATAGAAAACTGCGATTTTTCGTGTAAATCGCAGAGAAAACAGGGGAAAATATCGAAGAAGACAGGCCGGAGATCTCCGGTAAGTGCCGAGTGCAGACCCGCCCGGAACCTCGGAAGATAAAAACAAAACGCACAGAGAACTCTCTGTGCGTTTGTGGCAGGGGTAGTAAGTCTCGAACTCACGGCACGCGGTTTTGGAGACCGCTGCTCTACCAACTGAGCTATACCCCTAAATTTGTATCTGCATTCGCTGAATGCTTGATTATTATATAAGATTCTGGGCGGAATGTCAAGCATGAATTTCAAACTTTTTGCCCTGAACAGGACGGGGAAGGGAAAAATGACCCGCTTTTGCACAAAATAAGGCCGGAAGCGTCTGGAACTTGGGCTTCCCACCTTGAAGCAGAGCCGGAAATGGTGTATTATAAAAGATATGAAAAGTGTAAATTTCCGGGCAGGTATGCCCTGACAGGGGGAACGCCATCATGGCAGATAAAAACTTTTTGACCGAGATCATTGACGCCGACCTCGCAGAAGGCAAGGTCAGCGAGATCCATACTCGCTTCCCGCCGGAGCCCAACGGCTACCTGCACATCGGCAGCGCCAAGGCCATCTATATCAACTGGTCCATCGCCAACCAGTACGGCGGCAAGTTCAATCTCCGTCTTGACGACACCAACCCCGCCCGCGAAGGCGAGGAGTACGTCAACAGCATCATCGAAGACCTGCACTGGCTGGGTGCCGACCCCAACGGCGGCATCTTCTATGGCAGCGATTACTTTGATAAGTGCTACGAGTACGCCGAGAAGCTCATCCGCGAGGGCAAGGCCTATGTGGACGACCTGACCCGTGATGAGATGCGCGAGTACCGCGGCAGCGACGCAGGCAAGCCCTCCCGCCCCTCTCCGTGGCGTGACCGCACCCCGGAAGAGAACCTCAACCTCTTCCGCCGGATGCGTGCGGGCGAGTTCAAGGAGGGCGAGAAGACCCTCCGCGCCAAGATCGACCTCGCCAGCCCCAACATGAACCTCCGTGACCCGGCCATCTACCGCATCAAGTATGCCGAGCATCACCGTCAGGGCAACAAGTGGTGCATCTACCCGATGTACGACTTTGCCCACCCCATCCAGGACGCCATCGAGGGCATCACTCACAGCCTGTGCAGTCTGGAGTTTGAGAACCACCGCCCGCTGTACAACTGGGTCATCGAGAACATTTTCGGCACCGAGTTCCCCAAGCAGCGCGAGTTTGCCCGCCTGAACATGACCAACACCGTCATGAGCAAGCGCTACCTGCGTGAGCTGGTGGAGATGGGCATCGTAGACGGCTGGGATGACCCCCGTATGCCCACCCTGTGCGGCCTGCGCCGCCGCGGTTATACGCCCACTTCCATCTTTACCTTCGTGCGTGAGGCCGGTATCTCCAAGTCCGATAACCTCATCGATATGCGTCAGCTGGAAGCCTGCATCCGCAGTGAGCTGGACCTGACTGCACAGCGCCGCATCGCCGTGCTGGACCCCGTGAAGCTCATCGTGGACAACTACCCCGCCGACAAGACCGAGTATTTCGACGTGGCCAACAACCCCAACCGTGAAGCCAACGACACCACCACCCGCAAGGTGGCCTTTACCCGGGAACTGTGGATCGACAACGAGGACTTCGCCGAGGTGCCGCCTCCCAAGTTCAAGCGCCTGACCGTGGGCGGCGAAGTTCGTCTGATGGGCGCTTATATCGTCAAGTGCGAGAGCATCGAGAAGAACCCCGACGGCAACATCGCCGCCATCCACTGCACCGCAGATCTGGAGACCGGCAACGGCAACCCTGCCGATGGCCGCAAGGTCAAGGGCACCATCCACTGGGTGAGCGCTGTTCACGCGGTGGACGCGGAGGTGCGCCTGTACGACAAGCTCTTCACAGAGGCCAACATGAACGCTATCCCCGAGGGCAGCGATTACAAGGACTACCTGAACCCTGAAAGCGTTGTGGTCCGCAAGGGCTGCAAGCTGGAAGAGTCTCTGGCCGGCGCAAAGCCCGGTGAGAAGTTCCAGTTCGTGCGTACCGGCTTCTTTACGCCCGATTCCAAGAATCCCGGCGTGTACAATCGTGTCGTGACCCTGCGCGACAGCTTCAAGCCTGCAAAATAAGCGGCCTGTAGCAAAACGCGGCATCACGAAAGGAGCACTTCACAGACCATGAAAAAACACATGACCCGCAACATTATCCTCATGCTGGTGCTGGATGTCATCCTTGGCATCGTGCTGGCACTGTATATTGCCAGCACCGGCACGGTGCCTGCCGCAGACAATGCCGACACCTACACCGACGGCACCTACACGGCCAGTGCACAGGGCTGCCTGAGCGAGGTGGGCGTTACGGTCACCATCACCGGCGGCAAAGTGACCAATGTTGTGATCGACGCTTCCGGCGAGACGCCGGAGCTGGGCGGCAAGGCGGCAGAGACCCTCGCGGCTTCTCTGCTGGATGCCGGCTCTACGGTGGGCGTGGATGCCGTTTCCGGCAGCACCATGACCAGCGATGCGGTATTTGCAGCAATGGACGATTGCCTTGCACAGGCCGCACAGTGATGAAGTTCTGACCCTCAGCTGCTGCACGGCGCGTCTGTGCGGCAGCTTTTTTGTGTGACAGCGAGGTTGTTATGATTTTGGATATTCTGCCGCTGTCCGGCGGCACGGCCCGCCTTGTGCGGGTGTATGGGGATGAGCCCTGCGTGCTCCTCCCGACAGCTCTGCCTGCGCCGGAGGATGCCGGAGAGTGGGCCATCACCGAACTGGGGGATTACTGCTTTTCCGAAAAGCCCCGGGGCTTGCCCGGCCCGGAAAAGCTCTGCCGCTATGCGCAGGCCGAAGATGGAACGTTCCGCCTGACCCGGGCCTTTGGCCGGGATGTCAGCGGCAAGGTGCGCTACAGCTTCGATTTCGACGAGCCGGAAGCACCCGGCAGCGGGCAGGAGGAAGAACTCCACCCCATCTGCGGCAATTTTCTGGAAGAACTCACCCTGCCCGACAGCCTGCGGGTCATCGGCAGCTGTGCTTTCTACAACTGCAGGAAACTGCGGCGTCTGAGCGCCGGAGCCGGGGAGCTGACCGTGGGCAGCGATGTCTTTCTCAACTGCTTTGCACTGGAGGATCTCGTCATCCGGGCCATGCCGGAGCAGGCCACCGGCCTGTTCGCCCTCGTGGGCAGCATCACCGAGGCTGTGCGGGCTTTGTTCTGGCCGGTGGGAGAGGATGCACCCCGGGCGGGGCTGTGGTATCCGGCCTATTGGGAGGATATCGAAGAGACCCCGGCCCATATCCTGCTCCATACGTTCTCGGGGCAGGGCTATCATTACCGCCAGTGTTTTCTGGAGAATAAGCTCCTCCCGGTGGAGTACGATGCCATTTTCCCCCAGGGCCATGATGCCGATGACGCCAATGTGATGGCGATGCTCTGCTTTGACCGGCTGCGCTGGCCCTGGCAGCTCAGCGATGCCGCCCGGGACGCTTACCGGGAGTTCCTCCGGGTCAACACGGGCCGGGTGCTGGGCCGCCTGCTGAAAGCGCAGGATATGGAGGGCATCAAGGCCCTGCTGGCGCTGGATCTGATGGATGCTGCCGCCTTTGCGGAGGGTGCTGCCCTCGCCGCCAAGGCCGACAATGCCGGTGCCGCCGCTCTGCTGGCCGATGCCGAACACAGGAAGAACGCGGCGGCTCCCCGGAAAAAGAGGTACGATTTTGATTTCTGAGAAGGAAAAGTTTATTGACCCCCGCAAGCCCTTCCAGTCGGCCCGGCCCGAGACCCACGAGGAATGGCAGGCCCGGATGGGCCTTGAGGTGCTGGCTGTGGTGCGCAGTGGGCTGTATCTGGATTTTCGTTTTCTGGACCAGGCCCTCTCGGCGCTGGCCCCCACCGCCGACGAGCGGTGCGGCGTGCTGGCTACCGACGGCACCATCCTCTGCTATCAGCCCAGCGCCCTGCTGCGGCTCTACCAGAAGAACCCGAAATATCTCAACCGGCTCTATCTCCACACGGTGTTCCACTGCATCTTCCGCCACCTCTGGCTGCGGGGGAAGCGGGACCGCCGCCTGTGGGACCTGGCCTGTGATATCGCGGTAGAAAATGTCATCGACAGCCTCGGCCGCAGGAGCGTCCAGCGCCCCCTGACCTGGGTGCGCCAGCACGCCTATGAGGAGATCATTGCACAGGAAAAGGTGGCCGCTGCGGCCCCGGTCTATCGCTGGCTGGTGCGTCAGACGCCCGGTGTGCTGCGGCAGCTGGAAAAAGAGTTCTACACCGATGACCACCGGCTCTGGCCCAAAGATGCTCCCGACCAGCCCCAGCAGATGCCCACCCCGCTGCCTCAGAAGACCTGGCAGAAGATCGGGGAGCGGATGCAGACAGAGCTGGAGCTGCGGGACAAAGAGGCAGGCGAAGGAGCCGATGCCCTGCGGGAGCAGGTGAAAGCCGCCAACCGCAGCCGCCGCAGCTACAAGGATTTTCTGCGCCGGTTCTGCATCCTGCGGGAGGAAGTGAAGCTCGACCCGGACGAATTTGACCTGAACTTCTACACCTACGGCCTCTCGGTCTACGGCAATCTGCCGCTCATCGAGCCGCTGGA
>DCCL01000057.1:222-10776 GCA_002313795.1 Faecalibacterium prausnitzii | reverse complement strand
AGCACGTCGGCTTCATCAAGTAAAAGACAACTTCTCCCGGCAGGGAACGTTCTTCACTCATTCGATGCTGCTGAACTTCTTCTGATTTTCTAAACCGTTCGTTATAACTCTTCTCAGCCAAAACAGCTGCGTTTCCGTTCCCTGCATCATACCGCCCCGGATGCCTCGCCGCGCAAAGGCATCCGGGGCGGCTTTGTTTGTTCCGGGTGGTTGCATTCCCGGAAGCCCGGCCTTATAATAGGAAGCGGAAGAGAGGTCGGGACCCATGAGTGAATTTGCACATCTGAAAAACAAGCTGCTGGCAGAACAGGTGGAAGATCAGATCTACCACTATATTCTGGATACCCCCATCGAGCCGGGCGCAAAGCTGCCCAACGAATTTGAGCTGGGAGAAAAGTTCGGCGTGGGCCGCAGCACCATCCGGGAGGCGGTGAAGCTGCTGACCAGCAAGGGCATCGTGGAGGTGCGGCGGGGGTCAGGTACCTATGTCGTCACCACTACCAAGGGCCTTTCAGACCCGCTGGGCCTGCGCTCCGTCAAGGATAAAAATGCGCTGGCGCTGGACCTCGTCAATGTCCGCCTGCTGCTGGAACCGGGCATCGCGGAAATGGCCGCCCAGAATGCCACAGAAGAGGACATCGAGCGGCTGCAAAGGCTCTGTGAGCGGGTGGAGCGGAAGATCCACAACGGCGACCGCTATATCGAAGATGATATCGCCTTCCATACCTGCGTGGCTGAGAGCAGCAAGAACATGGTGGTGGAGCAGCTCATCCCCATCATCGATACCGCCGTCATGATGTTCGTGAACGTCACCCACAAGAAGCTCATCGAGGAGACCATCCTGACCCATCGGATGATAACGGAAGCCATCGCCAGCCATGACCCCATCGGCGCAAGGTCGGCCATGGTGATGCACCTGAACTTCAACCGTACCTATATCAAGAAGCTTTACGACGGCGAAGATCCGGAAGAGTAAGGTTCGTTTGAACCTCTGGCCCCTGTACGAAATATCCCGTGCAGGGGCTTTTTTGATTCACAAAGTCATCAGACAACTTTTCAAACGAAAAGATTCTCCGAGTCGGTCAGAAAGACGGAATCTCCGAATAATTCCCGGGAATTTAGGCGAAATGCTAGATGTATCCCAGATTTTTTGAACATATAGTGGGACGTGCCCGGAACAACTTGAAAAAAGTTTACGGCAGTTTTACAATAAAGCCGTAAGATGTCCGACATATAAAGGACGAGAAAGAGAGAATCTTGGAGGTAAGGAAGATGGAGTTGCGTTCACAGGCTGTCCGCAAGCTGGCACCGGAGAATGACCCGCTGAAGATCGGCATGGGCTGGAAGGTTGAGGACCTTGGAAAGCCCCAGATCATGGTGGAGAGCACCTTCGGTGACAGCCATCCCGGCAGCGCCCATCTGGATCAGTTCGTCAAAGAGGCTGTGCAGGCGGTCAATGAGCACGGCGGCAAAGCTGCCCGCTATTTTGCCACCGATATGTGCGACGGCATCGCACAGGGCCACGACGGCATCAACTACTCGCTGCCCCACCGGGATGCCATCGTGAATCTGGTGGAAGCACAGGCCAACGCCAGCGTCTATGACGGCGGCGTGTTCATCGCCAGCTGCGACAAGTCCATGCCGGCCATGCTGATGAGCATCGGCCGCCTGAAGGACATGAGCGCCATCGTCGTCACCGGCGGCGTCATGGAGGCTCACACCCTGCCGAAAGAGTATGTGGTGAACGACCCCGCCTGCGCCATCAATGAGCTGCTGACGCTGGAACAGATCGGCAAGTTTGACGCCTGGGAGAAGACCGGCGTCATCCCCAACAGCCAGCTGGATTATTACAAGCACAACGCCTGCCCCAGCTGCGGTGCCTGTTCCTTCATGGGCACTGCCTCCACCATGCAGATCATGGCTGAGGCTCTGGGCCTGATGCTCCCCGGCACGGCTCTGATGCCTGCTACCGCCCCGGAGCTGAAGCAGGCCGCATACGATGCCGGTGTTCAGCTGATGGAGCTGGTGAAGAAGGGCATCACGGCAAAGGATATCGTGACCAAGGAGAGCTTTGAGAACGCCATCATGGTCCACGCTGCTATCTCCGGCTCTACCAATGCCACCATGCACCTGCCCGCCATTGCCCATGAGTTCGGCATTGAGATTGATGCCGATACCTTCGACCGGATGCACCGCGGCGCACATTACCTGCTGAACATCCGTCCTTCCGGCGACTGGCCCGCACAGTATTTCTACTATGCAGGCGGCGTGCCCCGGGTCATGGAAGAGATCAAGTCCATGCTCCATCTGGACGTCATGACCGTCACCGGCAAGACTCTGGGCGAGAATCTGGAAGAGCTGAAGAAGAACGGCTTCTATCAGCACTGCGACGCCATCCTGGCCGAGAAGACTGCAAATCTGGCCCGCCCCGTCTCCCGGGAGGACATCATCCACAGCTTCGACAATGCCAAGGGCACCGATGGCAGCATCGCCATCCTGAAGGGCAATCTGGCCCCGGAAGGCTGTGTCATCAAGCACACCGCCTGCCCCAAGAATATGTTCCAGGCCACCCTCCGCGCCAAGCCCTACGACAGCGAGGAAGCCTGCATCGCAGCTGTTCTCGACGGCGAGGTGAAGCCCGGTGACGCCATCTTCATCCGGTATGAGGGCCCCCGTGGCAGCGGCATGCCCGAGATGTTCTACACCGGTGAGGCCATCTGCGCTGACCCCAAGCTGGCTTCCAGCGTGGCCCTCATCACCGATGGCCGCTTCTCCGGAGCAAGCCGCGGCCCTGTCATCGGCCATGTCAGCCCGGAGGCCGCTGTGGGCGGCCCCATCGCTCTGGTGGAAGAGGGCGACCTCATCCAGATCGATGTCCCGGCCCGTCTGCTGGCCATCGTGGGCGTCAACGGGGAGCACAAGACCCCCGAAGAGATGGAAAAGATCCTTGCCGACCGCCGTGCAAAGTGGCAGCCCAAGGAGCCGAAATATAAGCACGGCCTGCTGAAGCTCTACTCCCAGCACGCCGTCAGTCCCATGAAGGGCGCTTACATGGAGTAAAAACTCCCCAGAAAGCAAACGATAAAAAATGACTGCCCGGCGTTGTTTTGCTGGACGGCTTTGGAAAGTGCACTCAAAAATCAAAACGGAGGGATTTTATCATGACAGCAGTTGCGACCCCTGACGCTGCGCGGCTGGTATTTGCGGCCGTAGCGGGCCTTATCCTCTTGCTGGTCCTCATCATCAAATTCAAGGTCCATGCAATGATATCCATCCTGGTGGGCGCTGTGGGCATCGGCCTGATGGCCGGTATGCCGCTCACCGATATCATCAGTTCGGTCAATGAAGGCATCGGCAATACGCTGAAGGGCATCGCCCTTCTGGTGGGCCTCGGCTCCATGTTCGGCGCCATTCTGGAAGAGTCCGGCGGTGCGCAGACGCTGGCCGTGACCATGGTGCGGAAGTTCGGCGACGAGAAAGCCGCATGGGCACTGGGCATCACCGGTCTGGTCATCGCCATGCCCGTCTTCTTCGACGCCGGTCTTATCATCCTCATTCCGCTGGCCTTCTCGCTGGCAAAGCGAACCAATCGTTCCGTCCTGTACTATGTCATCCCCCTGCTGGCCGGTCTGGCTGTCGGCCATGCATTTATCCCTCCCACGCCCGGCCCCGTGCTGGTGGCTACCATGCTGGGCGTTGACCTGGGCTGGGTCATTCTGGTGGGCATCTTCTGCGGCATCTTCGCCATGATCGTGGCAGGCCCTGTCTGGGGTTCCATCTGCGGCAAAAAGTATATGATCTCTGTCCCTGAGCACATTGCACAGCAGGAAGACATCGATGAGAGCAAGCTGCCCGGCTTCTGGACCATCGTGGGCATCATCATGGTCCCGCTGGTGCTCATCATCGCAAACTCTGTGGCAAAGGTCGTTCCTGCACTGTCCGGCATCCAGCCGGTCCTCGCTTTTCTGGGTGAGCCCTTCATGGCCCTGACCCTGGCCGTCATCGCCGCCATGTATCTGCTGGGCACCCGCCACGGCTACTCCAACGCACAGCTGGAAAAGATCATGACCAAGTCACTGGAGCCCACCGGCATGATCCTGCTGGTCACTGCCTGCGGCGGCGTGCTCCGCTATATGCTCCAGAACTCCGGTCTGGGCGACGTCATCGGCAACGCCGTGGCTTCTGCAAGCCTGCCTCTGGTGCTGGTGGCCTTCATCGTGGCCGCTCTGGTCCGCATCTCCGTCGGCTCTGCCACCGTGGCTATGACCATGGCCGCCGGCATCATCTCCGCCATGCCCGGCATCGGCGAGCTGAGCCCGCTGTACCTGGCCTGCGTCACCGCTGCCATCGCAGGCGGCTCCACCGTCTGCTCTCACTTCAATGACTCCGGCTTCTGGCTGGTCAAGAGTCTTGTGGGCATGGACGAAAAGACCACCCTTAAGACCTGGACCATCATGGAGACTCTGGTCGGCGGCGTGGGCTTCCTGGTGGCACTGGTCATCTCCTTCTTCGCCTGAGCGGATATCCGGCCCTGCACCCGGATGACCGTTTCAAAGTTCTCCAAATCCTTTTATCATTTCCCTTCTTAACCTCCTTAGGAAGACAGCCGTTCCGGTTTATGCTTTGCCTGGAACGGCTGTTTTTTTGCTGCTGTTCTGTAAGATACTGGCACCCGGGGATGAAACTGGAAAATAATTTGTGGCTCCCGGACAGTTTCGATGAAAAAACGGAATAAAAAGCGGATTTCAGCTTTCTTTTTGATTTTACAGAGATTATAATAAGAGTTGAAATATCATTTACATAAGTTATAAGATGGGATTCAGGAGTGGTTCGGTATGATGTCAAAGGATGAGATGAAGGCGCTGGTCGCATCCCTGAAAAAGATCTATACAGATGTCCGGCTCATCAGCGAAGAAGAGCTCCTTGAAGAGGGGCTCCCCATCAGGAAGCCCTGTTCTGTCTGTGAGCACAAGGGGGAACCTCTCCGCTGCGCGGCCAGGGTGGCCGTGGCGACCAGGAGCACTCAGTGCCGCCTGGAACAGCTTGACGGCGACGTGGCTCATATCACCTGTTCCTATCAGGAAGTGGACGGGAAGCCCTACGTGCTGGAACTGGTGCAGCGGACGCCTGCTCAGAACATCGTGGACTCCGCAGAGGGGGAGAGCATCGTCCTCAGGGCGGCAGGGTGGAGCAGCTGGTTCTACCGGGACGGCTTGACCGGAGCCTATAACCGGCTCTATTATGAAGACGTGGCCCGCACCGTCGTGGGCCCGGCAGGCATCGCGGTGATAGACATGGATGATTTCAGGGTCTATAACGATACCTACGGCCACCACGCCGGCGATGTGGCGCTGGAAGTGACCGCCGAGGCCATCCGTTCCTGCATCCGGCGGGACGATGTCCTCATCCGGTACGGAGGAGATGAGTTCCTGCTCGTTCTGGTGGGCATCCCGGGGGATTACCTGAAGACCAAACTGGAACAGATCCGTGCCAAGGTACAGGAGGCCGTCATCCCCGGCTACCCGCATCTGCACCCGTCGGTGAGCATCGGCGGAGCAGTGCAGAGCCTCAGTGAACCAATGGAAAAAGCGGTGTTCCACGCGGAGAATCTGCTCTGCCGCGCCAAGAACCGGAAGAATACTGTGGTGACCGACAGCGCCGAGAAGGCGGCGTTTTCCGAAAAATCTCAGGAGATCACCCGTCCGCAGCTCCTGATCGTGGACGATTCCGGCATGAATCGTGCCATCCTGACCGAGATATTGGGAACGGATTACCGCATCCTTGAGGCGGAGAACGGCAAAGCCTGTCTGGAACAGATCCGGCAGCACAGAGGTGATATTGCGATCGTGCTGCTGGACATCAATATGCCGGTGATGGACGGCTATGAGGTGCTGCGGGCCATGAACGCAGACCATTCCATCGAAGACCTGCCGGTCATTATGATATCCAGTGAGGACACCGACGATGCCATTCGCCGGGCTTATGAGCTGGGGGCCAGCGACTACATCAGCCGTCCCTTTGACGCAAAGCTGGTCTACCGCCGCGTGTTCAACACCATCAAGCTCTATGCCAAGCAGCGCCATCTGGTGCAGCTGGTCTCGGCCCAGATACGGGCCCGGGAAAAGAACACCGCCATGCTGGTGGGCGTGCTGAGCCAGATCGTGGAGTTCCGCAACGGCGAGAGCGGCTCTCACGTGCGGCATATCCGTATCATCACCGAACTGCTGCTGGAACGCCTGCTGGAGCGCACCAAAGAATATGCCATCGCCCCCGAGGAGCAGGAGGATATCCCGCTGGCCTCGGCGCTGCACGATATCGGCAAGATCGCCATCGATGAGAAAATTCTGAACAAGCCCGGACGCCTGACGCCGGAGGAATTTGATGTCATCAAGACCCACAGTACACAGGGCGCGGATATGCTCCACAATCTGGAAAACTTTGAGGAAGAGCCGCTGCTCCTGACGGCCTATGAAATTGCCCGCTGGCACCACGAGCGGTGGGATGGCCGGGGCTATCCCGATGGTCTGCGGGGCAACGATATCCCTATCAGCGCACAGATCGTGTCGCTGGCAGATGTCTATGACGCCCTGACCAGTGAGCGGTGCTATAAAAAGGCGTTCACTCACGAAAAAGCCATCCAGATGATACTGGGCGGTGAGTGCGGTGCCTTCAACCCGCTGCTGCTGCAATGCCTGCTGGATATCCAGAGCGACCTGAAGCAGGAAATGGCCGCAGGAAAATAAACGCAAACGAAAAAGACCCTCCGCAGCCCATGAAACAGGCTGCAGAGGGTCTTCCTTTGTAAAAAGATTACTTCCGTGCGATCATTTCGGTGTAAGCCAGCACCAGCGGGCCGACGCCTTTGGCGTCGTTGCAGACCACCGGCTCACTGAAGTAGTAAGCCAGAGAGCCGTCCCGGTGCTCCTTGCCGCCCAGACCGGCCACCAGGCAGATGCCGCCCAGCTGCAGACTGCCGTCCGGGTTCTTGGAGAGGTACTTGTCACAGGTGCCGTAGAAAGCCTTCTCGGCCCATGCGGCCATCCGCCTGGGCAGGTAGCCCAGACGGACGCCCTTGAGCACAGCGTAGGCGAACAGGGCCGTGCCGCTGGTCTCGAGGTAGTTGCCCTCCACGCCGGGGTGATCCATTACCTGCCAGAACATGCCGGTCTCCTCGTCCTGGAACTTGTGCACGTCCTCGATGGTCTGCTTGAGCATTGCCATGATGCCCCGGTACTCGTTGTAGAGCTGCTCATCCATCCGCTCCAGCACATCCACCATGGCGACCATGAACCAGCCCATGGCCCGGAGCCAGAAGTTGGGGCTGCATCCGGTGACGGGGTCGGCCCAATACATCTGGCGGCTCTCGTCGTAGCCGTGGTAGTACAGGCCGGTCTTCTCGTCCCGCATGTGCTTTTTGATGTTCATGAACTGCTTGTAGCTGTCGATGCAGCCCTGCATCTTGTTGTAGCGGGTCTCGTACTCCATGTAGAAGGGCTGGGCCATGTAGGTGCCGTCCAGCCAGACCTGCCAGGGATAGATCTCCTTGTGCCAGAAGTTGCCCTCTTTGGTGCGGGGCTGGGTGGCCAGCTGGCTGCGGATGGTGTCGATGGCCTTGCGGTATTTCTCATCCCCGAAGGTGTCATAAAGGACGAACAGGTTCTTGCCCTGATTCACGTTGTCGAGGTTGTACTCCTTGGGGTCGTAGGTCTTGATGGAGCCGTCCTCCTGTACGAAGTAGTCGATGAAATCCTTGGAGAACTTCAGATACTTCTCATCGCCGGTGGTCTTGTACAGGCTCAGGCAGGCGGTGATCATGCAGCCGTCGATGTAGTTCCACTTGTTGGGCTTGCCGCTGCGCACCTTTTCGATGTTCCACATGGGAGCCTCAGCGCTGGAATTGGCGATGAGATAATCCACATAATCGCCCAGCATGGCGAGAATTTCTTCATGAGTCATGGCTCAGTCCTCCTCAAAGTGGCCGACGTTGGCAAAGCGGAGCCGCTCGCCCTCGTAGCCCTCAATCTTGACGTTGTGCAGGTCGATCTCCTTCACGTTCTCGGCGTAGATGGCCAGCTTCTTCACCAGTGGACGATTGTCTGCCATGGCGGCCTGACCCTCCACGGCATTGGGGTCGAAGGTGATGGTGACGTTCTTCATGCTCACCCGCTCAATGGGCTGCTCCGGCAGACCGTCAAAGTAGCAGCCCGCGAACTGGGCGTCGGTGGCTACGGTGTCCTCGATGGTCAGGGTGCCCAGCTTGGGGGTGTACTCGTCCACCGGCATGGCGTCACGGCACTGGACATAGGGGCTGTGGCCGTCGGGGTCGCAGAAGTAGAACATATTGATGACGAAGGGTGCCTTGACGCCCCGCATCTCCACGTTGCGGAACACCAGACCGTCGATGACGGCGGTGTTGCCGCGGCCCCGGCGGGTCTTGACCCGCAGACCGCGGTCAGTATGGTCCATCAGGCACTGGGTGACTACCATGTCCTTGACACCGCCGCTCATCTCGCTGCCGATGACGATGCCGCCGTGGCCCTTGTCCAGCAGGCAGTTCCGGATGACAGTGTGCTCACAGCTCTTCTTGAGCTTCATGCCCAGGAACACCTTGCTGGCCTTCATGGCGATGCAGTCGTCGCCCACATGGATGTTCACGCCGATGATGCGGGTGTACTCACAGCTCTCGGGGTCGATGCCGTCGGTGTTGGGGGCGTTGTAGGGGTTGTTGATGTTGAAGTTGAGCAGGTCAAGGTGCTTGACGAAGATGGGGTGGATGGTCCAGGAATAGCTGTTCTGGACGGTGATGCCGTGGAGGCAGATGTTCTCACTGTCCACCATGGCCACAGCCCGGGGACGCCATGCGATGCGCTTGACCTTGGGGTTCACCCACCAGTCGCCGTTCTGGGCGTCGCAGTCCAGAGTGCCCTCGCCGGTGACGACCACATCGTGCACCTGAGTGATGTTCAGCAGGCCCGCGAAGCTGTTCAGAGGGTTGCCCTCCCAGCCGGTCAGGTAATATTCGTCCACCTCGTTCTCGCTGGGGATGACGCCGGGCAGGATGGGGTAGTGGGTGCGGTCGTTGTCGCCCAGCAGAACAGCGCCCTTCTCAAGGTAGAGGGTGGTGCAGCTCTTCATAAACAGGCTGGCGGTGCGGTAGCGGCCGGCGGGCACATAGACCGTGCCGCCCTTGGGACAGGTGAGGAGAGCGGCCTGCAGCCTGCCGGTGTTGTCGGTCTCACCGTCGGCCACAAGGCCATAGCGGGAAGCATCCACAAAAAAGCTCTCAGCCTCGGTGGTGAAGTCCAGTTTCAGGTGCTCGCCCTCGGTGTCCACCTCCACGGTATAGGTGGTGGAAGGGGTCAGGGAGAAGAAGGAGAACACATTAGTGTTGCAGCTTTCGTAGACGGTCTTGCCGTTCAGAGCCACGGTGAAGGGGTGCTCCGGACGGAAGCATCTGCCGTTTTCCAGCTCGAAAACAGCGCTGCGGGTCATGGAACGGATGAGAGACAGATTCATTTTTTTACAGCCTCCTATGAATCGGATGGATTTGTACCTTGCCCGCAGCGGGCGGGCATGGTACACTGGAGATGAAACGAGAAAAACTTTGCCCCGGCAGGGGGACAAAAGGGGGAATACCGGATGCGCGCAGAACGGGAAAAACTCAATGCAAAGATCACCGCGGGGGCGCTCAGACTGTCCGGCGGGCGGATGGAGCTGCCCGCAGAGCTGTGCCACATCATCCTGTTCTCCGGCGGCAGCTGCACCGTTCAGTGGGAAGATACGGCCCTGCTGGCCAGCCCCGGCTGCGTGCTGCTGCTGGGCCCGGGGGCATGGGTGCTGACCCAGGCCGGACACAACCCGCCGGATATGCTGGGCTGTACCTTTCCGGTCGCAGTTCTCCACGAGGTGAAGAACGTTCTGGGAGAAGATTTCCTCCGGCTGTTTACGCCGGGGAGTCAGACTGCCCTTTATGGCAGCATCCAGTGGGCCAGCCGTCTGCGCACCCTGATGGACATGATGCGGAGCGCTATGGGGGAGCCGGAGTATCCCGGCGGGCTTTATCTGGCCCTGACCCTCCACTATGTGGAGCAGGAGCACCGGGCCCAGAGCGCCGCCGAGGCCCGCCCCCACAACGAGACGGTGGAGCAGATCTGTGCCTACCTTGCAGCCAACTACCAGCAGAAATTTTCCCTCACCGATGTGGCCGCACGGTTCTACATCTCGCCCTACTACCTCAGCCGCCTGTTCCGGCGGGTCACGGGGCAGTCCATCGTGGACTACATCAACGCCCGCCGCATCGAAGCGGCACAGAAGCTGCTGGAGACCACTGAACTGAGCATCGGCACCGTGGCCGAACAGACCGGCTTTGCCTCAGCGGCCCATTTCCGACGGGTGTTCCGGGAGCAGATGGGCGTCGGCCCACTGCAATACCGGAAGAGCCGGAAGTAAGGGGGCGCAGGGAACAACCGGTGCTCCTCAGCTGCTGTGCTCTACTGGAGAGAAGCTTTTTATCAGCTCTTGCCATCGGAGACGGGGCGGAGGGTGGTTTCCTGC
>DCCL01000057.1:0-168 GCA_002313795.1 Faecalibacterium prausnitzii | reverse complement strand
GTTTTGCGATAGCTGGCAGGGAACTACCGGACAGCCCGGCCGATGAGATGCAGCGTATGCCTCCTGCTCCGGTATTTCCCGGCGGGCTGAAAAGCCGCCTCGCCGGAAAATCCCCTCGCGGAGGCAGAAAACAGCATATCGCCAAAATCAGTTCTTCAGCGACTGCAT
>DCCL01000128.1 GCA_002313795.1 Faecalibacterium prausnitzii | reverse complement strand
ACATCTATTGTAATCCTACAATGTTTTTTCGTTGCACTTCTGTTGCATGCATGTGGTATCTTTATCGCACACTCCCAATCTTATCCATGCGAAAGGAAACTTTCTGTCATGTCCCATTCTGATTTTTCCGTCTGGAACATTCTGGACGACACTTATCAGCTCATTTCCATCACCGACTTCGATTTCAATCTCCTCTATGCCAATCTCCCGGCCCGAAGCTTCAGCGGCCACCCGGAGCGTTCTTATCAGGGATGCAAATGCTACCAGTACATGCTGGGGACTGAGGAGCAGTGCCCCTACTGCCCCATACGGCAGATGGGCGGCAAGGATGAGTGCAGCTTTGAAGTTGATAACGGCAATCAGGTCTTTACCACAAAGTTCAAACTCATCCAGTGGGAGGGCCGGCCTGCCTTTGTGGAATACGCAACGGACATCACCACCGTCCGCCGGGCACAGCAGATCTTTGAGTCGCAGGTACGCACCCTGATGGCCTCCATCCTAGACGCCCAGGGCATTTTCCACTTTGACCTGACTGCTGACCGTCTCTTTGCCTCCAACGGTGTTTCCACCAACATGGATCAGTTCGAAAATGCTGTGCCCGTTGACTCCACCATCAACCAGATCGCAGGCTTTATCCCGGATGACAAGATGAAGGCAAAATTCCTTGCGCTTTTCAGCCGGGAGGCCATGATCACCGCCTACCACTCCGGCAAGACCGAACTCCGGCAGGAGCTCCTGTCCTACTACGCCGATCAGAGCATCCGCTGGACCCGGATGACCTGCCGTTTCATTGCGAACCCTAACAACGGCCATCTGGAATCCATCCTCTACGGCATGGACATCAGCCGGGAACATGAGTACGAAGAGCGCATTGCACAGGCCGAGCAGCAGAACGAAACTCTGCTGGAGCGCTCCCGGCGCGACCCTTTGACCGGCCTGTACACCAAGGCCGCTTTTGCCGACCTTGTGCAGGACGCCCTTGACCACGGCATCCCCGCACCTTTTGCTCTGATCTTTCTGGACCTCGACCACTTCAAAGCCGTCAATGACACCTTCGGCCACCTGACCGGCGACCACGTTCTGCGCAAGACCTCCCGGGCTTTGCAGCGGCTTTTCGACGAGGACAGCTACCTCTCCCGCTTTGGCGGTGACGAATACTCCATCTACTTCCCGGACTGCACCCGGGAAAGCCTGACGGACAAGCTGGAAAAGCTGAAACTCGCCCTGACCCGCACCATCACCCGGGATGGGAACGCTGTCACCACCACCGCCAGCATCGGTGCTATCTACTGCGACGCCCCGGTCAAGGCGTTCACGCCCCTGCTCCGGAATGCAGACCAGGCCCTCTATGCTGCCAAGCAGAATGGCCGCGACCAGTACTGCATCCGTGAACTCTCCGAGATATCCCTCTGAGCTGCTTTTGTCGGCTTTTTCCCCAGACCCAAAGAGAAAGCATGTCCACCCGGGGATATGCTTTCTCTTTGGGTCATTTTGTTCTACCTGGCCGGAACAGGCCCTGCGGGCCAACATCCATTGCCAGATCTCGCTGGCGCTCAACCGCATCTACACCGAATGGTATCCCAGCAAGGGCTACAGTTTCAACATCACCAACTCCACCAGTTACGACCAGTATTATGTCCACGGGCGGACGGTTTTCGACGTGATGGTGCGGCTGACCGACGACATCTTCAACACCTATATCCGCAAGACCGGCACCGTCAACCCCTACTACGCCGAATACTGTGACGGCAGATCTGTCACCTGCCCCGGCCTCAAGCAGTGGGGCACCGTGACGCTGGCCAATCAGGGCCGGAACGCCCTCAGCATCCTCAAATACTATTACGGGAACGATATTGAGATCGTCCGCACCAACAACATTCAGTCCATCCCCCAGAGCTACCCCGGAAGTCCGCTGCTGCAGGGCAGCACCGGCAGCGCCGTGTTCACCCTGCAGCGGCAGCTCAACCGCATCACCAAAGATTACCCCTTCCTGGGCCTGCTGGCGGTGGACGGGGTATTCGGCAGCCAGATGACCGAGACCGTGAAAAAGTTCCAGCGGCAGTTCAGCCTCACCGCCGACGGCGTGGTGGGCAGAGCCACATGGTACAAGATAAGCTATATCTATGTCTCGGTGAAGGACCTGGCCGAGCTGACCAGCGAGGGAGAGACCGTCAGCGGCACCCTCTCCAACGGTACCTGGAACCTGGGCAGCGGCACATTGAAGGTCGGTTCCACCGGCAGCGAGGTGGAGCAGGTGCAGTTCTGGCTCAGCACGCTGGCCCAGTACGAGAGCAGCATTCCCTCGGTGACGGTGGACGGCATCTACGGCAGCGGCACGGCGGCAGCGGTGCGGGCCTTCCAGCGGCTCTACGGCCTGACAGTGGACGGCATCGTAGGACGCACCACATGGACAGAGCTGTACGACCAGTTCCGGAGCATCCAGTCCGACAACGGCACCCCCAACGCCTACCCCGGCACCGCCCTGCGGCAGGGCAGCAGCGGGCAGAACGTCCGGCTGGTGCAGTTCTGGCTCAAGATTGCCCGGACAGTCTACACCAGCCTGAACAATGTCACCGTGGACGGCAGTTTTGGCTCGGCCACCGCTGCGGCGGTGCGGCGGTTCCAGACCTATTTCGGCCTCACCAGCGACGGCGTGGTGGGCCGGGCCACATGGAACAAACTCTATGAGGTCTACAATGACATCGCCAACCGGCTGCTGTCCTCTTCCCTGCGTCCCGGCGAGTATCCGGGCGTGCTGCGCAGCGGCTCCACCGGCACTGCCGTGCGGGAGCTGCAATTCTACCTCTACCTCATGAGTGCCTACGAGAGCAGCATTCCCTCCGTCTCCATCGATGGCAGCTTTGGCCCCCGGACCGAAGCCGCCGTGCGGGCCTACCAGCGGTTTGCCGGGCTGACGGTGGACGGCATCGTAGGGCGGAACACCTGGGGCTCCCTTTACGGCAAAGCATCTGCCCTCCGCAGTTCCGGGCCTGTGGTCACACTTGAGCGTCTGCCCTATCCCGGCACGCCGCTGACCATCGGCACCGAAAGCAGCGCTGTGCTTTACTACACCCTGCTCCTGCAGCGCATCGCCTACTACTACGACAGCGTTCAGTCGCCTCCCCTTTCCAGCCAGTACACCCAGGAGACTGCCGACGCCACCTCCAGCGCACAGGAACTGCTGGACCTGCCTGCCACCGGCATCGCCGACGCCGAGACCTGGACTGCAGTGGAGGCCCTGAGCCTGCAATTAGCAGCCTTCACCCCTAACCCCGACCGGGACGCCGGGCAGGGGCTGGACTATCCGGGCCGGGCCATGAGCGAGGGCAGCGTGGGGCCTGACGTCAGCCTCATCGAGGGCTGGCTCAATGGCCGGGCTCAGCTCTACTGCGAAGAGGGTTATGTCACCGAAGATGCGTCTTTCGGCCCGGAAGAGACGGCCGCCGTGAAAGCGGCCCAGCAGCGGGCCGGGCTGGAGCCCTACGGCGCAGTGGATCGGGCCACGTGGGCCGCACTGCGCAGCCAGAGCTGCGAACGCTGCACCGAGGAGGGATGACAGATGGCACGTTTACTGGTCTATGACGCCTATGAAAACAAGGTATACACCTATTCCAGCCTGAACGAGAACGACCCCATGCCCTACAGCACCGGCACCACCCTGACGGTGCGGGAGTTCCGGGGAAAATCCAACAGTCCGGTGCTCTGGACGACCATCGCGGCCATGGAGGCATGGAACCTGACCCGCCGCAAATACGGCAAGGGCATCCCGGTGGGGTACGCCTTCCGCCGCATCTGGGAGGGCGGCCACGGCACCCGCAGCCAGCACTATGCCGGGGTCTCCTTTGATGTGGGCCAGAGCCTGAGCCAGACCCAGCGCACCGCCATCTACAACGCTGCCCGCTCCACCGGGGCATGGGGCTATGTGGAGCCCCTGAGCCAGACTCCAACCTGGGTGCACATGGACCGCCGTTACGGCACACCGGCCTGCAGCGGCACCACGGCAGGCTATCCCACCCTCCGCCGGGGGAGCCGGGGCTGTTATGTGATGATCCTGCAGGACGCCCTTTCCACCCTGGGCTACCAGACCGGGAACCGCATCGACGGCGTATTCGGGAGCCGGACCGAAGAGGCCCTGCGGGGCTACCAGAAGCGCACCAGCCTGAGCGTTGACGGTGTGTGCGGCTGCAACACCTGGAAAAAGATCACCACCGCCGTACTGGGGGTGGGCCGGACGAAGACGACCATTGACTAAAGCGCAAAACTCCCCCTGTGCGGGCCGGAAAACGGCAGCGCAGGGGGAGTTTTTGTCTGTTTTACGATTCAGATCTCCACCACCACATCCTCACTCAGCACCTGACCGATGGGTTTGGCGATGCAGAGGTCGGCTTCGGCGTCGGCATTGGTGGGCTGCATATTGATGACCACCAGATGGTCGCCCCGGAAGTAGCGGATGAGCCCTGCTGCCGGGTAGACCACAAGGCTGGTTCCGCCGATGATGAGGGTATCGGCCCGGCGGATGGCCGAGACTGCACCGGAGAGGACTTCTTCATCCAGCCCTTCCTCGTAAAGAACGACATCCGGCTTGACGATGCCGCCGCACTTGGGGCAGCGGGGCACACCGGTGCTGTTGGCGATGAAGTCCACATCGTAGAACGCACCGCACTTGGTGCAGTAGTTGCGCAGGGTGCTGCCGTGGAGCTCATACACGACTTTGGAACCTGCCGCCTGATGCAGGCCGTCGATGTTCTGGGTGA
>DCCL01000018.1 GCA_002313795.1 Faecalibacterium prausnitzii | reverse complement strand
AGATTGTAGCCGCCGGTATAGGCATCCACATCCAGCACCTCGCCCGCGAAGTAAAGCCCCTGCGCCTTCTTGCTCTGCATGGTCTTGGGGTCTACCTCCCTCACCGAGACGCCGCCCGATGTGATGACCGCATGCGCCAGGTCGCCCCGGGCGTCAATGGGCACCCGCCAGTGCTTCATCAGCTGCACCAGCTCCCGTTTCTGCTCCCGGGTGATCTGGTTGGCCTTGGTGGCCGGGTCGATGCCCCAGCGCGCCACCATCACCGGCTGCATGCTGGAAGGCAGCAGCTTCACCAGTGCCCCCTGCGCCGCATGGTTGGCCAGCAGAGCAAAATCCCGGGTGATGCGGTCATAGAGCTGCTCCTCGCTGAGGGCGGGCTTCAGGTCGATGAACGCTTCGTATTTGTGCTTTTTCATGTCCCCCAGATGGCTGGATGCACTGAGGGTCAGCGGCCCGCTGATGCCGAAATGGGTGAACAGCATCTCGCCCTGTTCCTCAAAGATGGCTTTGCCGTCCTCGTGAAGGGTCAGGGTCACATTCTTGAGGGCAAGGCCCATCATTTTTTTACAGTCGGGGTCATGGCTCACAAGGCTCACCAGACTGGGCACCGGCTCCACAAGAGTGTGGCCTGCCTGCTGTGCCAGTTTGTAGCCGTCACCGGTGGAGCCGGTGGTGGGATAGCTCAGACCGCCCGTTGCCACCAGCACCGCGTCGGCCTTGTATTCCCGGCCCGAAGTGCCCCGGACGCCCACACAGCGGAATGCCGGGCCGGGCTTTTTCTTTTTGGGGTGGCTGGGATTCTCCGGTGCTGCCGGGACAGGCTCTTCCTGCTGGGCCAGCGGCTCCAGCAGGAGCTTTTTGGCTCCGTCGTGGACGATGGAGGCCCCCTCAGCATACCGCAGCAGGGCCTGCCGTATCTCATCCGCCTTATCTGACACCGGAAACACCCGGCGTCCCCGCTCCACTTTCAGCTCTACACCCAGCGACTCAAAAAGCTCCATGGTCTTCGCCGGCGGGAAGGCCCCCAGCGAAGAGAAAAGGAAACGGGGGTTCGTCCGCACATGGTGCAGGAACTCTTCTGCCGTGCAGTCATTGGTCACGTTGCAACGGCCCTTGCCGGTGACGAGGATCTTCTGCGCCGGTTTTTCCATGTGTTCCAGCACCGTCACCTCGTGCCCTTTCCGCACTGCCGCACCTGCCGCCATCAGACCAGCCGCACCACCGCCTACGATCAACACCTTCATCCGCATTTCCTCCCGCTTTTTTCTCGTATATTCCTATTTATTCTATTGTATCATACCAGAATCGACTGCTAAAAGCAATGGAAATGCACAGTAAAAAAGCACCCGCGGCCCCTTCTGTTTCCGGGCTGCAGGTGCTCACTTCCTGTTTCTTTTATTTTGCTGCATTGGCCGGGTCGAGCCATTGCTCGCCCTGTTTCACTTCCAGGTGGACATGGCTCTCTTCGCCGCACTCACAGCTCACCCGGCCCACCTTGCCGATGACTTGCCCGGCAGAAACGGAGTCTCCCTTTTTCACTTTAGCATCTGCCGTACCGCAGACCCGCCAGACCCTTCCGCCGTCATCCTCGATGGCTACCACAGGCCCCCAGCTATCATCGGTGCCGGTCTCCACCACCTTGCCTGCCGTGGGGGCCAGCACTTCAGAACCCTGCTCTGCGGCATAGTCGATGCCGTTGTGGGTGCGCCAGTCCCCCAGCGTCTTGCTGTAGACCAACTCATCCCCGCTGTAGCCGTTCAAGATGCGTCCCGAGACGGGCTGTGTGGAGGCAGGCGCAGCTGAACTGCTGGCAGGCGAGGACTCGGTGTGCAGTGCGGAAGGTTCGCGCACCGAACCAGAGCCAGACTGCGCCCCAGAAGAGGACGCTGCACCACCAGAGGATTCGGGCACGTTGCTCACACTGCCTGCGGCGGGTTCGGTCTGCTGCTGCCATTCGTCTGCCTCCTCTCCGGCGATGCCGGATAAACCGATGCCCTCATCGATGCCGTGAGCCGTGCTGGACGGGCTGCGCACCGAATCCAGATCTTTTTTCAGCTCACTGCGCACCGCGCCCACCGTCCACACTCCGGCGGCTGCCGCCGCCAGCAGACAGGCAGCCAGCACCAGCGCAAAGCCCCTGTCCTGCAAAAACTTTCTGAATCGCTCCATCGTTCGTTACTCCAATCCATATTTGTGTACGAAATCATCTCTTTGATGGTAGTTTGGAGCAGGAGCGGGAGGTTTATTCACCGGGACGCAAAAACACCCCCATCCGATTTCCCGGACAGGGGCGTTCAGCAGTTTTCAGATTCAGTTGTTGCGGCTGCGGCTGTTCAGACCCAGCAGGCGGACGACATACAGGAAGATGTTGATGAAGTCCAGATAGAGGGTCAGAGCACCGTAGATGGAAGCCTTCTCGGCCAGCTCAGCGTCGCCGGAGTAGTAAGAATACATCTGGCGCAGCTTCTGGGTGTCGTAGGCGGTCAGCAGCATGAAGACCACCAACCCGATGCCGCAGTAGAGCACCGAGGTGCCGAAGCCAAAGCCGAAGAGCATACCCACCAGACTGGTGACGATCATGGCCACCAGAGCCATCATCAGGCGGGGGCCCCAGCCGGTGAGGTCTTTATGGGTGGTGGTGCCGTACATCGCCATGAGGCCGAAGTAGATGGCCGTAGCGAGGAAAGCCATGACCAGCGTGCCCACCGAGAACATGAGGAAATAATAACTCAGCACCATGCCGTTGAGGATGGCGTAGCCGAAGAACGCCGCCCTCGCGCCATCGACGGACATCCTCTGCACCCGGGCGCTCAGCAGGAACACCAGAGCCAGTTCACCGATGGTGAGCAGCAGATAGAGGGAATCGACCAGATAGATAAGGGGCGTGGTCGCCGTGATATAGGCCATTGCGAAGGTGACGAGCAGTCCGCTGGCCATCCAGCGGTAGGTGCGGGTCATATAGTCCGATGCATTCATCGAGGGCTCCGCATAGCCGCGGTCATAGTTGTTGTAATCCATAAGGAATCCTCCGTTTCAAAATCAGGGTATCGGGCGTCTGCCTTGCCCCGGTCTACGAAATATAGTATACTGCATAGAAATGAACGTTTCATGAAAAAGGCTGTGATATTTGATGTCCCTCGGACTTTATCTGCATATTCCCTATTGTTTTTCCAAATGCCGCTACTGTGATTTTTACTCTGCACCGGGCCAGCGGGGCGTGCCCCGCGCCTATGTGGACGCTCTTCTGCGGGAGCTGCACCGGTTCGCACCGGAGACCCTGCTTCATCCGGATACGGTCTACTTTGGGGGCGGCACCCCCAGTCTGCTGGACCCGGCAGATGCGGCCCGGCTCATCGCGGCGGCTTCTCCCCTGCCGGGGGCTGAGGTCACACTGGAAGCCAACCCTGAGACGGTGACAGAAGAATCCCTCCGGGCTTTCCGGGAAGCTGGTGTCAACCGCATCTCCTTCGGTGTCCAGTCGGCCCGGGACAGCCAGCTCAAAACGCTGGGCCGTCCCCATACCGCCAAGCAGGCCCGGACTGCTTTTGCCGCCGCCCGCCGGGCCGGGTTCGAGAACATCAGCGGCGATATCATGCTGGCCCTGCCCCACTACACACAGACAGAGTTCGACGAGACGCTGGAGCTCATTGAGGAGGGCGGTGCCACTCATATTTCGGCCTACCTCCTGAAGATAGAGCCGGATTCCGCCTTTGGCCGCAAGCCTCCTGAGGGCCTGCCCACTTCCGACGAGGCGGCAGACTTCTATCTCTACGCCGTGGAGCAGCTGGAACACCACGGCTACCGGCAGTATGAGATTTCCAACTTTGCCCGCCCGGGCTATGAGGGGAAGCACAACCTCATCTACTGGGACTGCGGCGACTATCTGGGCCTCGGCCCCGCTGCCCACTCCTGCATGGGCGGCAAGCGGTTCTATTATCCCGCCGACACCGACGCCTTTCTGCGGGACGAGGCCGCGCCGGTGATGGACGGCGGCTGTGGGGCAGAAGACTACCTCATTTTACAGCTCCGTCTCCGGAAGGGCCTGAGTCTCGACGAGTACAAAAAACGCTACGGGAAAGAGTTTTCCACCTCGCAGCTGGCCTTTGTGCAAAACTGTGTGAAGAGCGGCTACGCCAGCTTCGACGGCCACACTCTCGCCCTGACCCCCGCCGGGCTCATCGTACAGAACAGCATCCTTGCGGAACTGCTGTAAGAAAAACGGCCTATGCCGACCGACAAAAGGGCCGTTCATGTGGGGTGCAATCCTGATACAAACAGTCTCTGAGATTCAGTGAACAAATAAACCTGCGGCTGCTGCCGCCGCCATGCCGCCCGCCAGCATGACCCGTCCGATCCGCTGGCTGGTGTAATACCACTCGCTGGGCTCACCGCCGGACACTTCCAGCCGATGGTTCAGGTTCCAGAACAGCAGTGGGAACCGGATGTCCAGAATCAGCAGGAGGGCCAGCACCCCCATCAGGATGAGAAAACCCGGATTTCCCCGCGTCTCCTGCCTGCCCCCGATGGCAACATTATAGAGCCATGTGCAGGTAGGCCAGAGGTCGCTTTTCTGGTATTCGCCGTTGGCGATGACATTCACGCCGTCGGCCAGAGCGTCATCTTCTGCGTTCCAGAGCAGTGCGTCGCCGGGGTCTCCCTGCGCTTCGCCTTCAAAGAGAAGGTTTTCGCCTTCATATATCTTCACATCCGGGGTGCTCCATGCTCCCGGCACCAGGTCTGCCAGAATGCGGTAAGTTTTTGTCTCTCCATCCAACGCGAACTGTACTTCGGCACCGTCCTCTGTCCGGGTCAGCTGCATGGTGTAGGAGAAATCGGCATCCTTACCCGAAAAACTGCCGTCGGCCTGCCGATACAAAAAGACATCCTGCAGCCAGACGCCGGGCCGGAACATCGCCCAGAGATAGATGCCAAGAAAAGCGAGCACCACGGCAGCTGCAAAGACAGTTTTTCCGTAAGGAAGCAGTTTTTTCATGGGTATCCCTCCTTGACAATCTAGATGGAAATGGATATACTGGGAATAGAAAAGGTGCTGTCCGTAATGGCCAGCTTCCTTCCCGCTAGTCAAAAGATTGACTGCTCAGGATTGGGACTCTGGGGCAGTCAATCTTTTTTGCTGTCATCATCTTTGCGCTGAGAAGTTTTTTCCATGACCTCAATGGTCAGACGTATCGCATCGAGAATCAGACTCAGCAGGCTGAGAATGACCGCGAGCAATGTAAGAAGCTCCATCAGGCTCATTTGACATTCCTTCCTTCACCCGCAGGTTCCAGGAAGTTTCCTTCAAAAAAGTTCCGTTCCCGGAATCCTGTTTCATTCCATACAGAAGAACCAGCAATGCGGGGAAGGATGCATGACCACCTGTATCTACAGACAGCACCTCAACACCGCTCTTCGGAGCGGCAGTTTCAGTTTAGCATACTTTTGGGTCTATTACAAGCAGAGCAGCATTGGCTGTTTTATCCACCTGTTTCTCTTACAGTTCGATGACTTTCCACCCCAGCTCCCGGATCGCCTCCCGGTCGTGGGTCGCCAATAGAACCGGTTTTGTGCCGCAGCGTGTTTTCAGCATGGCTGCGGCTTTTTTCATTGTCTCCGGGTCCATGCCGGTGAAGGGCTCATCCAGCAGCAGGGTGTCGCTCTCAGCCCAGAGGGCGCGCAACAGAGCGACACGGCGTTTCTGTCCGCCGGAGAGTTTCCGGGCAGGCAGTGCAAGGGCTTCTGTGTCCAGTCCAAGCTGTATAAGGTCATTTGTTATCTTCTCACTGTATTCCGATTTTGCCCGGTACTTTTCCGTCGCAAGCACCAGCGCCACGTTCTCTTCTGCGGTGAGCTGCGGACAGAGCCGGTCTTCCTGAAAGACTGCGCTCACCCGGCCCACGCTCGTTATCCTGCCCGCGTCAGGCGTTTCCAATCCCATGAGGATGCGGAGCAGTGTGGTCTTTCCCCAGCCGCTGGGAGCCCAGAGCACCGCCGGGCCGTCTACGGTAAGGGACAGGTTTTCAAAGAGCATTTTCTCTCCGAATCGTTTAGAAAGAGACTTTATCTCCAATTTGTTGTCAGTTTTGCTCATTTTTCGGCGCTCTCCTCTCCCACAACTGCCGCGACGGCCCTGTCCAGCAGGGCGAGGAACAGCTTTTCAAATGCCGCACTCAGCAGGATGATAACAAAGGTCCACGCGAAGAGTTCCCCTGTGGAGAGGGTGATTTTGGCCCGGTAGAGGGCATCGCCGATGCTGCCATCTGGCAGGCCGATGACTTCAGCGGCCACACCACTTTTCCAGCAGATGCCCAGCGCCACGCTGCACCCCTGCCGGAAAGCGGGCAGCACCGCCGGAAGCCAGATGGCCCGGAGCCGACGGCCCAGTGGCAGGCGGAAGACCTGCGCCATCTCCAGCAGCTGCCGGTCGGCACTCTCCATGCCGGTTCGCACCGCACCGTAGAGGACAGGCAGCACCATCAGGAAGCTGATGAGAACGGACAGCGACGCTCCGCTGACCCACACCAGCGCCAGAATGATGAAGCTTGCCACCGGGGTGGCCTTGACCAGCTGCATCACCGGGGCCAGCAGGGCGTCCACCCACTCCCAGGTCTCTGCGGCCACCGCCAGCAGACTGCTGCATACCACACCCAGACCAAAGCCCAGCAGGATGCGCCCGGCGCTGAAACCGACCCGCTGCCAGAACTCTGCCTGCGGCAGCAGCTGCACCAGCGTGCCCAGTGCCTGCACCGGCGAGACCAGAAATACTTCCTGTCCAACCGCCATAGCCGCCGCCTGCCAGACAGCCAACCAGAACACCGACGCCGCCAGTATCTGAACGCGGCGCTTTTTTGTTTTCTCCATCCGATTCATTTTTTTCAAAGATTCTCCTGTTTTGCGTGGTTTAATTTTTCCGTTTTCAGAATATCGCATCATGCAATGGAATATAGTTCTTCATCTTTCATACCCTTGACATGAGTCGTTTGAAACACTACACTGGAATAAACTACAGCGGTTCGGCTGAGGATGCAGCAGCGCCGTTTTGTCCGATATGCTCTTCTGGTTCGCATTAAATTTTTTCATTCGGGAGTGATGACCATGCAGGAACCTTTCCAGACTCTCCGGGGGAAGAAACTTCTTCTCGTCGGATTCACCCTGTTCTCCATGTTCTTCGGAGCAGGCAACCTTATCTTTCCGCCCTTCCTCGGTGCACAGGCCGGCCGGGCACTCTGGCCCGCCTTTGCAGGCTTTGTCGTCAGCGCCATCGGTCTGCCCATCGCGGGTGTCGCAGCGGTAGCCCGGGCGGGCGGTCTGCCTGCTCTGGCCGGAAAAGTCCACCCCAAATTCGCACAGGTGTTTGCTATTCTGGTCTACCTGTCCATCGGGCCCTGCCTTGCCATCCCCCGCACGGCCAGCACCTCTTTCGAGATGCTCACCCCGCTGGTGGGCCGCAGTGCCATGGGGCAGTTCCTCTATTCGCTGGTGTTTTTCGCCGCAGCCTTCTTTGTGGCCCTCAAGCCCGAAAAGCTGACCCAGCACCTTGGCCGCATCCTCTGCCCCGCCCTGCTGATGCTCATCGTAGTGCTGTTCGCCGGGTGCATCCTTCATCCTGCTGCCCCCGGTTATGGCACCCCTGCCGCTACCTATACTGTCCTGCCCACCGCGCAGGGCGTGCTGGACGGCTACCAGACCATGGATGCCCTCGCTGCCCTGAATTTCGGCGCGGTCATCGCCCTGAATATTCAGGCTGTGGGCGTCACTGAGGAGTCTGCTGTCCGCCGGGGCACCATCAAAGCGGGCCTCATTGCAGGTGTCATGCTGCTGGTGGTCTACGCCATGCTGACCCATATCGGCGGCATCTCCGGGGCCGCGTTCCCCGGCAGTGACACCGGTGCCGCCGTCCTCACTGCTCTGGCTGACAGCCTGTTTGGCCGGGCCGGTCAGGTACTTCTGGCGGCTATCTTTGTCATTGCCTGCTTCAACACCTGCGTGGGGCTCATCGCCAGCGTGGGCCAGTATTTTCACGAGCTTCTGCCCCACATTCCCTATCCCGCCATCGCCGCGTTTTTTGCACTGGTGAGTATGCTGCTGGCAAACATCGGTCTGGCCGGCATCCTTAAGCTCTCCGTCCCGGTGCTCAACGCCATCTATCCCATCGCAATCCTGCTCATCGTGCTGGCATTCCTGCCGGGACGGTTCCAGCGCAGTTCTGTCTGGCGGCTCTCCGTCCTGTTCGCCGCTCTTCAGAGCATTCCTGACGCCCTGCCCATGGGACCGCTTTCCACCCTGATGCAGTCTCTGCCCCTGAGCAGTATCGGTTTCGGCTGGCTGCTCCCGGCGCTGGCAGGCATCGTCATCGGCCTGTTCGCATAAGAAAGCGTTTTCAAAAGCACACTGCCGCCGCATCCGTTCCGATGCAGCGGCAGTTTTTTGTCTCTTACTTTGTGGAATTGCGAATCGCCGCCATCACCTTCCGCAGCACAGAAGGCTCGGTGTAGTAGAAGTTATCATCCGGCAGTTTACCGCCTACAGCAGCGGGGGATGCATCGTAGAGCACCTGCAGATAGGCCGAGATATCCTTCTTCATCTCCTGGCCGTTGCGGTAGACGATGTTGCACTTGGGCAGGGCCTTCTTGGCAATGGCGGCCTTGGCCACCACGCCGACCTCCTCACAGAGGGCCGCAGTGCCGTCGATGTCTTCATTTGCCGCCTTGACGCTCTTCTGATAATCAGTCAGGAATGCTGCGATGATATCCGGGTTTTCCTTGGCATATTCGGTGCGCACCACGGTAACGCCGGTGATGAGCTGGGTATCGCAGACCTTGTTCCACTCTTTGGTCAGGTCCAGCACCACCCGCAGGGAGCTGTCCTTCATCTGAGCTGCGGTGACATAAGGCTGAGGCAGGACTGCGATGGCATCCTTCTTTGCCGCAGCCATCTGGGCCGTCACCTCGGAGGCTTCGCTGTAGTATTCGATCTTCACGTCCTTGTCGGGGTCGATGCCGTTCTTCTTGAGCAGATAGCGCAGGACATATTCCGGCGTGGTCCCTTTGCCGGTAGAGAGGATGGTGCGGCCCTTCAGGTCGGCGAAGCTGTGGACGGTATCGCCCTTCTCCACCACATAGAGCACGCCCAGCGTATTGACGGCCATGACCTGAATGCCGCCGTTGGTCTTCTGGTAAAGGGTGGCGGCGAGGTTGGCCGGGATAGCGGCCATGTCCAGCTGGCCCTTGATCAGCTTGGGCACGATCTCATCGGCAGTGCCGTAGAGCTGCAGGTCGTAGTCCAGGCTGGTAGTGCCGTCCTTTTCCATGCTCAGCAGGTTGACAAGGCCCATGGTGGTAGGGCCCTTCAGACCGGCGATGCGCACTTTCGTATCCGCTTTGGTCTTTGCCGATGCGCCGCAGGCCAGCATACTGACCATCAGCACCAGCGAAAGCAGCAGCGAGGTGATCTTTTTCATTTTGTATCGTTCCTCTCTTTCCCCTGGAGATCCTTTTGGAAGGTTTTCCCGTAAAAATTTTGCAAAATCATTTGCTTTACGCCTCCAAGTTTACTATAATAGGAGAAAAAATACCGTTGCACACGCAACGGAATCGCAGAAGGGCGGTGAGGGCCCGGGGAAAACCTCACGGAATGGGTATGGAAAATTATCTTCCGCTGTTACAATCCACCTCTCTGTTTGCCGGTCTGGACGCCGAAGTGCTCCGGGTGCTGCTGGGCGAAACAGGGGCCGCTTTGCGCACCTACAGCCGGGGCGAGACCCTTGTGCTGGCCGGTCAGCCCAACCGCCGGGTGGGCGTGGTTCTCTCCGGCTCCATCGAAGCCTACCACCCTGCTGCCAGCGGCGCGCGTCTGCCCATCAGCCGGATGGGGCCGGGGGGAGTGTTCGGCGATGTGCTGGGTGGTTCCAGTCTTTCCAGTCCGGTCACAGTGATGGCGTCCGCCCCCTGCGAGGTGCTTCTGCTGCCCTACGAAAAGCTGCTTCTGCCCGGCTCTGACCCGGCCCGTCAGCGGGTGCTGCAGAATCTGGTGCGCACCATCAGCGACAAGTATTTTCTGCTCTCCCGCCGGGTAGATTTGCTTCTGCTCAAGAGCCTGCGGGCCAAAGTCTGCGCTTACCTGCTCAACGAGGCAGAGACCCACCACAGCCTGACCTTTACCATCCCCTATTCCCGCATCCAGCTGGCCGATTATCTCAACTGCGACCGCAGCGCCCTCTCCCGGGAGCTGAGCCTGATGCAGCGGGACGGTCTTCTGGAGACCTATAAGAGCAGCTTCAAACTGCTGGACACGGAAGCTTTGCGGCATATGGTGATTTGACTGAACTGCCTGCCACCAGAGGCGGAGCGGAGGCTCTGACACCGGAGGCGGGGCGGAGGGTGGTTTGCTGCCAAGCGGCTCAATCGCAAACTTGTTTGCGATAGCTGGCAGGAAACTGCCGGACAGCCCCAGCCGATGAGATGCAGTTTCACGCCTCCCGCTCCGGCACTTCCCGGCAGAAAAACATACGACCAGAGCAACCACCCGCATCTCCCCC
>DCCL01000185.1 GCA_002313795.1 Faecalibacterium prausnitzii | reverse complement strand
CACACCGGTGCCGAGAGCTGCTTTTTCAATGAAGTATATGTTTCCCCGGAGCTGAAGCAGTTCAGCTGGCAGGGGCTGTATGATCTCATCAAGGGCCGCAAGACCAGCCCCAAAGAGGGCAGCTACACCACCTATCTCTTCGAGAAGGGCAAGGAAAAGATCCTCAAGAAGGTGGGCGAGGAGTGCACTGAGGTCATCATCGCAGGTGAAAAAGAGGACAAGGCTGAGACGGTCTACGAGATCAGCGACCTGGCATACCATGTGCTGGTGCTGATGGTGCAGGCCGGCATCACGGTGGAAGACGTCACCCGCGAGCTGGAAAAACGCCACGTTATCGACCACAAGGTCAAACAGGAAAGGATGAAGTGAATCACTATGGCAGATTACCGAAAGTCCAGTGTCCATTGTCACTCGACGATGTGTGACGGCAAAAACACCTTGCAGGAGATGGCCTCCGCTGCGTGCGCGCAGGGACTGACCACACTGGGCTTCACGGGCCATAGCTACACCCAGCGCGACCGTGAATACTGCATGAGCCCCAGCCGCACCGCTCAGTATAAGGCCACCATCGCCAAGCTCAAGACCGAGTACAAGGGCAAGGTGGATATCCTCTGCGGCATCGAGTGGGATCTGCTCAGTGAGGACAAGCGCACCGGATATGATTACTGGATCGGTTCCGCACATCACCTCTACGGCAAGAACACCGGCAAGTATTACGAGATCGATTTCCGCCCGCAGGACCTGCACGACTGCATCTATGACGACTTCGACGGCGACCCGCTGGCCGCTGTGGAAGCCTACTTCGCCGAGGTGGAAAAGGTGGCCGCTCTGGGCCCGGATATCCTGGCTCATATCGACCTCATCAAGAAGCTGAACGCCACCGGTGAGTTCTTCGACGAGGAAGCCCCCCGCTACAAGGCTGCGGCCCTCAAGGCCCTGAATGTGGCCAGGGAGCACGGCTGCCTGCTGGAAGTGAATACCGGCGGCGTCTACCGTGGCTACCGCAAGGACTTCTACCCCGGCCCCTGGCTGCTGGGCGAGTGGCAGAAGATGGGCGGCAAGGTCATCATCACCTCCGACGCCCACGACACCGAGAGCCTGACCTTCGGCTTCGACGATGCCGCTGCTGCCATCAGGGCCGCAGGCTTCGACAGCGTGGAAGTGCTCACCGTCAACGGCTTTGAGACCCAGAAGCTGTAACATACCCTTTATCAGAGAATACCCGGAACTGCTGTGCGGGCCTGCCCGCACGGCAGTTTTTTGTGACTACGGAGGAACCCTATGACCCAGTCGCCCGCAAAAAAATCATTCTTCAACCAGAACGTTGACCTGATGAACGGCCCCATCTTGAAGAGCCTTCTGGTCTTCATGCTGCCCATTCTGGTGTCCAGCCTTTTCCAGCAGATGTACAACACCGTCGATACCATGATCGTGGGCAATGTGCTGGGCGATACCGCCCTTGCCGCCATAGGCGCCTGCGGAGCCATCTACGAGCTTCTGGTGGGATTCGGCCTCGGTATCGGCAACGGCCTCGCCATCGTCGCAGCGCGCTCCTATGGGGCCGGAGACGATGACCTGCTCAAACGCACCGTGGCAGGCTCGTTGACTATCGGCCTCATCACCTCGCTGGTCATCACGCTGGTGGGTGCAGTGGGCCTGCGCCCCCTGCTGGTGCTGCTGGACACCCCGGCGGAAATCCTGGAGGATGCCTACCGGTATATCATCATCGTGGACTGCGGTGTCCTCGTCATGTTCGCCTATAATCTCTGCTCCGGCCTGCTGCGGGCCATCGGCAACAGTTTCATGCCGCTGGTCTTCCTCATCTTCTCCTCCATCCTCAATGTGGTGCTGGACCTCTGGTTCATTGCTGGACTGGGGATGGGCGTGGCCGGTGCCGGTGTGGCAACGGTCATCTCGCAGGGCGTCTCGGTGGTGCTCTGCGTCCTCTATGTGTTCCACAGCGCAAAGCTGCTGCTGCCGGAGAAAAAGCATTTTGAGGTGGGCAGCCACCTGTACATGGAGCTGTTCAGTCAGAGCATCTCTATGGGCCTCATGAGCAGCATCGTCTCAGCAGGCTCGGTGGTGCTGCAGTATGGCATCAACGGTCTGGGCACGCTGGTCATTGCCGGCCATACCGCCGCCCGCAAGCTGTTTGCCTTCACGGATATGCCCCTCACCGCCATGGCGTCAGCCTGCTCCACCTTCGTCTCCCAGAACTACGGCGCGAACCATCCCGACCGCGTCCGGAAGGGCATGCGGGCCATCTACCTCTACAGCGTGGTCATCGCCGTGGCGGCCATCCTTCTGATGAGCATAGGAGCCGAGTGGATGGTGAAACTGGTGTCCGGCTCTTCGGAGACGGTGGTGCTGGAAAACGGTGCCCGGTATCTGCGCTGGAACGCGCCGTTCTACTCGGTGCTGGGCGTTCTGCTCTCCACCCGGTATGCACTGCAGAGCATGGGGCAGAAGGTGCTGCCGCTGCTGTCGAGCATCATCGAATTCTGCGGTAAGATCATCTTTGTGCTGGTGTTTATCCCCCGCTTTGCCTACAATGCAGTCATCCTCTGTGAGCCCATCATCTGGTGCTTCATGGCACTGGAACTGGTGACAGTGTACCTGCACAGCTCCTTCGTATTCCCGAAGAAAAAGAAGGCATAAAAGAACAAGGCTCTGCGGTGATTCCGAGTCCCGCAGAGCCTTGTTGTCTTTTATTTGAAAGTATGTTATCATAAGACTGCCGCTTTTGGCGGCAGGGCGCTGTGCCACAAACGCAGGCGGCTTTCTCCTTACCGGCACCTGAGTGTGTCGGGTAAGGCGATTTTTCTTGGATTTTCGCTCCCCCGGACGCTTAAGGGCGGAAAGGGGGATGCACCATGACGTTTGAACAGGTCGTATTGCTGCTTTCGCTTCTTGGCGGAGCAGTTTACGTAACGTTTGAGATCACATGGACTGTTTCTCACAGCGATGATAAAGACAAGAAAAAATGACCGCCCACAACTCCAAATCTGCGCGGTCATTTTTCTTGATCCAGTAAGGTAGGGAGCGAGCCGTTTGCAGGCCAGCGCCCTTCTGTTTGTAGTATAGCCTTTTCGAGAAGGACTGTCAAGGGTGCACGGGCACCCTGACAGTTTTTCTTTTTACATCGTTTTATATGGCCGAATAGCCGAAGCTGTTCACCAGCGCGTCGATGCGCTGGCCCGCCTTGCACATGGGGCATTCGCGGCTGTCGAAGCTGGCATAGTCGGGCAGGCTGGCGGGGTCAAAAATGGACGTGACCGGGATGCCCAGGCACTCGTGGGTGGTGGCGAAGATAGCCGACAGGCCCGCCACCATGCCGCCGTAGTAGTTCACGGCCTCAATGGCCGCCTGGGCGGTGTAGCCGGTGGTGATGGAAGCAGCCAGGATGAGCACATGCTTGCCCTTGACCATGGGGGCCAGATTGTCCCGCAGGATGATCTGACTGCCGCTGGTGTACTCCGGGGTGATGACATAGATGGTCTGGTGGGCGTTCATGTTGGCAAAGCCGTCCTTGGTCAGCTCGTTGGCCAGACAGGTGCCGATGACCTGTGTGCCATCCAGACAGAGAACGGTATCCACGATGGTGCTGTGCTGATAAGCGGCCACCAGCTCTTTGGCCACAGCCTTAGCCTCGGAGAGACGGGCCTTCTGGGTGGTGACGTCGATGTAATAGTTGATATGGCTGTGACTGGTGGCAAAATGACCTTTTGCCACCCGCAGGAACAGACTGCTCTTGTTGGTGGGAAGTTTGACCATATTGATCATGACTGCAACACTCCTGTTCTTTAAAATCAGGCGGGACGCCCCTCCGGAAAGGGCAGGCCGCGCAGCGGGATATTCGTTTGCCGCTGTGCGGATCTGCTTTGGGATATCCTTATTGTAGCAGGAAAACTGTGCTGTGCACAAGACATAAAACAACTAAAATTCTTTGCTCTGGTTCTGGCAGAATGACGAAAGAAGGGCAAACAAAAACGCCCGAGACAAAAGGCTCGGACGTAAAATACTCTTTATGAGTAAAAAATTACTTCAAGAAGGAATTGTTGCCGGTGGTGACAGTCTTATCCACGGTCATGCTCCAAGTGCAATAAGCACGGGTGTAAGCCTGAGAACCCTCACTTGCCTGAGGACGGGGCCAGAACTTGACTTTGATGGTATCGCCATCGGCCAGACTGATCTTTTCAATTTTCAGTGTGGTATTCAGAGAATCGTCTTTGCTCAGGTAGTTATTGCTGTTGCTCAGAGAGATCTTACCAGTGCCATCAGTATTATAGGCATGATAGGTCGTGACCTTCTTCGTCGCTTTAGAAGTGACCTCGACCTGGAAGTTTGCGGGAATGATATTCAGACCATACTTGGAGGTGCACTTCAGATCGAAGTCACAGGTCAGAATATTCTCTGCTGCAACATCAGCGGGAGCATCAGCCAGTTTGGCATTTTTCATCTTAAAATCGCCCATCAGGCTAAGAGTGGAGCCAATTTTACCGGTAGGCTGATATGCATCATCCTTGCAGCCGGACAGCAGGCTGGAACCAGCCACAGCCACAGCAGCAACAGCGGTATATTTCAGGAAAGAGCGGCGGGAAATAACCTGAGACATAATCGTTCCTCCTTTTTTTTGAAACGCAATTACATTTTTATGCCGGATGGCGTTACCTATACAATAGGCGAAAGCCGATCAAAAGTCAATGCTTTTTGCAAAATAATTGTGAGCATTTCATGAAAGCGCTTTGAAAAACCGACGAATTTTAATGGAAAAAGTCATGCTTTACCCGCGGGTCACATCCGCAGCCGTCATGATAAAGGTCAGGGTCTTATCCGGGGCAAAGGTGGGCAGGTAAGTAACCTCCAGCTGCTGCCAGCCGGTGGGCACCAGCAGCATCAGCTCAATGTAGCCCACGCCCTGCGGGGGCAGGGTGGGGGAGTCCGAAAAGCTCTGGGAGTTGCGGTTATACAGCGAGATGTAGGCACCGCAGCCCGCGCTCTGGCCATCGCAGGAAGCAGCAAAGTCCGTGGAGGACTCTGCCAGGTTCTTGAAATAGACATCCACATTGGACACCGGCGGCACCGGGTAAGCGGCGTCCAGATCCAGCACGTTCTGTGCACCGATGGCAAAGGTCTGGTCCTTGGTGCGGTTGGCGGCTGTGACCAGCACGCCGATGTACTCATACCCGGCGGGAGCCGTAGCGTTGAGCTTGTACAGGCTGGTCAGCTGGACGCCGAGGCCGTTCCAGTTGCTTACCTTATCGCCCAC
>DCCL01000055.1:512-3346 GCA_002313795.1 Faecalibacterium prausnitzii | reverse complement strand
ACCACCATCACCTCTGACCCCAACAACGCACACAACGCTTTCCTGTGCGAGAAGCGCCCCACCAAGTATAGCTTCCAGATGCACCTGAACTTCCAGCGCAAGGATGAGAACGGCAACCTGGACGAGAACTGGAACAAGGCCGTTTCCAACCGCGCATTCCGTCAGTGCTTCTACAAGGGCATCGACTTCACCAACTACTACGCCCGCACCAACAAGATCAACCCCCTGAAGTGCGAGAATGACTACTACACCATGCCCGGTGTCTGCTACAACACCAAGGGTGAGGAGTACACCACTCTGGTTGCCAAGGAGATGGGCTTCGATGGTGAGAAGTACGACGGCAAGACCATGATCCGCCTGCGCGACAACAACGGCGACATTACCGAGCTGAAGAAGCAGGCTATGGAAGAGCTGAGCGCCATCGGCGTCACCTTCCCTGTCCACTGCTACCACTACATCAAGAGCGGCGATACCAATGCTCTGGATACCGCTACCGTTCTGAAGCAGTGCTTCTCCGACAGCCTGGGCGACGACTTCGTCGTTCTGGACATCGGCACCTACGTTTCTTCTATTTATAAGGAAGTCCGTAACGTTCAGATGCACTCCATCCTGCAGAACGGCTGGGGCGCTGACTTCGGTGACCCCGTCAACTTCCTGGGCCAGGAAGTGCTGAGCGACGACAACGCTTACTATGCACAGACCACCTCCTGGATCGCAGCCGTTGAGAAGGATCCTCAGGATTACCAGAAGGATCTGCTGGCTGATTATCAGGAGTTCACCGATCTGGTCACTGCTGCAAAGGCTATCGTCACCGATACCGATGCCCGCTATGAGGCATTTGCCAAGGCTGAGGCTTCCATGCTGAACAACGCCCTGTGCATCCCCTGCCTGTTCGAGGTGTCCTGGTGCCTGACCCACGTCAACGAGTACACCAAGATCAACGCTATGTACGGTCCCTGCAACTACAAGGCCATCAACTGGGAGACTCGTCAGGGCGATGGTTACACCACTGAGGAGTATGAGGCATTCTCCGCTGCATTCGACGCAGCACTCAAGGCCTGATGATTATTTTATAAAGGTTTGGTTATCATGTTAAAATACACTGTCAAGCGGCTGGCTCAGTCGCTCGTCACGATCCTGCTGATCGCAACCATCGTCTTTCTGCTGATGCGCTGCCTGCCTACGGATTACTACTTCACGGAAGAACAGCTCATGAAGTTTACCGAAGAGCAGAAATACGCCGCACTGGAAGCCGCCGGTCTGACCGACCCCATCGGCACCCAGCTGCTGCACTTCTACAAGGACCTGCTCCATCTGGATTTCGGCACTTCCCGCCGCATCCAGAATGGTGCACCCGTCGTGAAGGTCATCGGCAAAAAGTTCGGTGTCTCCATGCGCCTTGGCCTGATCTCCGCTGCCATCTCTCTGGTGGTGGGCGTTCTGCTGGGCATCCTGCAGACCGCATTCAAGGACAAGGTCTTCGACTGGCTGGGCACTGCCTACACCGTTTTCGTCAACGCTGTGCCTTCTCTGGTCTCCTATTCGCTGGTGCTGGTGCTCGGCTCCAAGTATCTGGGCTTCCCCACGCTGTACTCCACCCGTAATGTGGGCCCGTCCAGCGTGCTGCCCATCGTCTGCCTTTCTCTGGCTTCCATCGCAGGCTACGCCCTGTGGACCCGCCGCTACATGGTGGACGAGCTGACCCGCGACTATATCAAGCTGGCCCGTGTCAAGGGCCTGAGCTCCAGCGAGATCATGTTCAAGCACGTGCTGCGCAACGCCATGGTCCCCATGGTGCAGTATATCCCCCAGTCCATCCTGCTGACCGTCGGCGGCTCTCTGCTGATGGAGCGGTTCTTCTCGGTGCCCGGCATGGGCCCCCTGCTGACCGACGCCATCCAGCGCTATGACCTGAATGTCGTTCAGACTCTGGTCATCCTGTACGCCGTGCTGGGCATCGTGGGTGTTTTCCTGGGCGACGTGCTGATGATGCTGGTTGACCCGCGTATTACTCTGACCGGAAAGGAGGCCGCACGCTGATGGCAAAAGCATCTGATTTTGAGGGCAAGAAGCAGGACGATCTGTTCTATTTCGTGGAATACTCTCCGGAGGAAGCCGAGCGTGTCGGCTACTCCAACTACAGCTACTGGGGTTCTGTGGTGCAGAACTTCCTCAAGCACAAGGCCGCTGTGGTCTGCCTGGTACTGTTCCTGTTCCTGGTGGTCTTCTCCTTCATCGCACTGGCCATCGGCAAGTACGATTACCGCACGCTGGTGTCGGATTCCGCGCTGGCTTTCCAGAAGCCCAACAGTGAATACTGGTTCGGCACCGACAACCTGGGCCGTGACTACTGGTGCCAGGTGTGGTACGCCACCCAGGTGTCCATCCGTCTGGCCCTCATCGTTGCCGTGGGCGAGAGCATCCTCGGCGTCATCATCGGCCTGATCTGGGGCTATGTCCGTGAGCTGGACCGCTTCTTCACCGAGCTGTACAACCTCATCGATAACGTGCCCTACATCATCTACATGACCCTGATCGCACTGGTCGTGGGCCAGAGCTTCACCATCATGGCCGTGTCGATGATCGCCATCGGCTGGCTGGTCATGGCCCGCCGCGTCCGCAACATGGTGTTCATGTTCCGTGACCGCGAGTACAACCTCGCCTCCCGCTGCCTGGGCACCCCGCTCTGGCGCGTGCTGACCAAGAACATCCTGCCGTATCTGGTCTCCGTCATCATCCTGCGCATGGCGCTGAGCATCCCTGCCACCATCAACCTGGAGTCCACCCTGTCTTACCTGGGCATCGGCCTGGGCATCGAGACGCCTTCTCTGGGC
>DCCL01000055.1:0-475 GCA_002313795.1 Faecalibacterium prausnitzii | reverse complement strand
TGATCCTGAGCAAGGTGCGCGGCTTCTTCCTGGATTACCCGTACCTGCTGGTCTTCCCTGCATCCATCGTGTCCATCATCTCCATTTCCTTCTACATCATGGGCAATGCTTTCTCGGATGCTGCTGACCCGCGCAACCACGTTTAACAGATGGGAGAGAAAATCACAAAAATGGATAGACAACCGATCATCTCTGCCAAAGACGTGGAGATCACCTTTAGCCTGCGCGGCAAGAAGCTGAACGCGATCCGCAAGTGCTCGCTGGACCTGTACGACGGCGAGACACTGGCCATCGTGGGCGAGTCCGGCTCGGGCAAGTCCGTATTCACCAAGACCTTCGTGGGCATGCTGGACGTCAACGGTAAGATCACCGGCGGCTCCATCATGTTCGAGGGCCGCGACATGACCAAGTTCACCGAAAAGGACTGGCTGGCCGTGCGCGGCAAGAAGATTGCCATGGTCATGCAGGACCCGAT
>DCCL01000215.1:8533-8660 GCA_002313795.1 Faecalibacterium prausnitzii | reverse complement strand
AGCAGCAAATCAGCGGAGCGCGAAAAATCGGAAAGAGATGTTTGCGCGTGAGCGCAAATCTCCCGATTTTTTGATGCGAAGCCAACTTATTTGGGGTTGTCAGGGGCGAGTAGCCCCTGGCCCGTGC
>DCCL01000215.1:472-8454 GCA_002313795.1 Faecalibacterium prausnitzii | reverse complement strand
TGGTTCTCTTTTGGTACGCAAAAGAGAACGTATCTCCAGGCGAGAGCAACTTCACCTTCGCGTCAGCGAATCCCCCGGCCCGCGGAGCGAAAAGCCATTTAACGGAAAATAAAACCAAATCCCTGCCACAGGCGGGCGCACCTGTCCATCTTACAGACCAAAGCCTCGCGCCAGCAGAACCCTCCCCACGTATCAGTACAGCACCCAAGATTCACTCCATATCCAGTAAGGGCAGCCTCAAGGTAAATGTGCTGCCCTTGCCCACTTCGCTTTCCAATGTGATGCCGCCATGGTGCAGATGGGCCAGCTCCTGCGCAATGGTCAGGCCAAGGCCGGTGGAGTCGTGCTTTTTGTCCGCTGTGGTGTGAAAATATCGGTCAAAGACAGCACTCTGGTCTTCCGGCGCGATGCCGCAGCCGGTATCCTGCACGCTGACACAGGCCGTGCCATTTTCTGCGAAACACCGCACCCGGATGCTTCCTCCGGCGGGGGTGTAGTGGATGGCGTTGGTGACGAGGTTCTGGATGATTTGCTGCAGGCGGACGTTGTCGCCCCAGACTGGCAGAAGGGTGTCCGTCTCGGCCCGGAGAGTGACGCCCTTTTTTGTTGCTTCGCTCTGGCAGGCCGCACAGACAGAGGCAGTTTCTTCGTTGAGGGCGGCACGGTCTTCGTTGAGCAGAAGCTGTTTCTGCTCCAGCTTGGCGGCGAGGAAAAGGTCTTCCGTCAACCGCCGCAGAAACTCAATGCGCTGCCGAAGGGCGGGCAGCAGAGCAGGCAGAGCGTCAGGGGCAGTTTCCAGTGTTTCCAGACCGCTGCTGACGGCAAACAGCGGGCTGCGGAGGTCGTGGAAGATGTTCAGCATCATGCTCTTGCGTGCCTCGGTCTCGGCGGTCAGTTCCCGGGTACGCTCGGCTACCCGGGCGTCCAGCTCCCGGGCCAGCTGTTCGGTGCGGTCGAATTGTAGCGCGAACCGTCGGCAGACGAAGACCATGCAGCCCAATGCAAGGGGCAGGTCGTAGAGCCGGGAGCAGCGGAGCAGATAGAAGGGGAAAGACTCTACGAAGAAAGCGCTGTCCAGCCCGGGCAGCAGGGCCCAGACCCGAAAACCCGTGGTGACAGCGCAGGGGAGGAGCAGCAGCCCGGCCCCCTCATAGCCCCTGTCTACAGCGGCAGCCAGCAGGTAGAGACAGAGGCACATCCCGCCAACCAGCACTCCCACCCGCAGCGGCGCGATGCCGCTCAGGCTCAGGGCCAGAAAGAGTGCACAGCCCGCGATGAGGCGGAAAAGCTCCCGGCCAGAGCGGGGAAGCTCTACGCCGACAAGCCCTGCTGCCAGCAGGGCCGAGGCCAGCACCGCCAGCGAGAAGAAGGAGCGCAGGATGAAGTGAATCGGGCTGCTGAGGCTGGCCGGGAAGAAAAACACCAGCACGGCCCAGCCGCTCATGACCAGCAGGTAGAGTAGAAAATATCCCAGCTCCAGCTGGTGCTTGTAGTGGTAGAGAGCCAGCAGCACCACGCCCATCGTCACAAAGGCGGTCAGCGCCGTGAGCTGAGCCAGAGTGCGGAGACGGATGGCCCGGTCTGCGGCTGCAGAGGTCATGAGCCAGACCTGCGGCCTGCGGCTGCAGGTGAAGACCAGCTCAGTCGGCTGGCCGGGCGCAGTGCTCAGGGAAAACAGCTCCCCGGAGCGGTCAGCGGCCGAGAGCCCCTCAGGGCCCAGCGGCTTTGCCGTGCCGGTGACGCAGAGGGTGAGAGCGGGCAGCTCCGGCCCGGATGTAAAGTGAAACTGCCACTGACCGGGGGCGGTCTGCTGCCAGCCGTCCAGCACTACGCCCACAGCGGCCTGCGAAGCGGTCAGGGTGCCGCCGCTGTGCAGCCGCTCGAAGCGGAAATTGCCCCAGATGCCCGCCAGCGCAATGAGAAGCGCCAGCAGGATGGAAAGGGCCGATAAAACGTAAGCGGGCCATTTTTGCTTCATGGAAATGCCTCACGCGGGAAAACTCCCGAAACCGGTTGTGAATGGGCGGAAAATAAGGTATACTATAGTATATCAAATCCAGCAGAAAAAGGGGAGAGCTGACAGAATGATCCGCGTATTATTGGTAGAAGATGACCCGGTGATCCGCGACACCACCTGCTATTTTCTGAAGAGCCAGCAGAATTTTGAGGTGGTCTGTGCAGAGACGGGCGGAGATGCCCTGAGCCATGCACGGGAGAAATTCGACGTCATCCTGATGGATATCCTCCTGCCGGATACCAATGGTGTAGACCTCTGTCAGCGGCTCCGCAGCTGGCACCACTGTCCCATCATCTTTACCTCCTGTCTGGACGATACCGACACCATCGTGCGGGCACTGGAAATGGGCGGAGATGATTTTCTGGCAAAACCTTATAATAATAAGATCCTGCTGGCCCGTATCATGGCCAACATCCGACGGGTGCAGATGGATGGCGCAGAGCCCAGCGTCAATGGCTATCACTGCGCCGCCTTCACGCTGGACGCCAACAGCCACAGCGTGGAAAAAGAGGGCCGCAGCGTCCATCTGGCCGATATGGAGTACCGCATCCTTACCCTTTTTGTGCGGTATCCCAATACATTTTTCACGGCCAATGAACTCTACCAGAAGATCTGGGGCAAGGACAGTCTGGGGGACGTGCGGACGGTGCAGGTACATATCCACAACCTCCGCAGCAAGATAGAACCTGACCCTGCAAAGCCTGTCTATCTGAAAAATGTCTGGGGCAAGGGCTATGTGTTCCAGCCGGAGGGCGGAAAAGTTTAAAAATCGTTTTGGAAAGAGCGCCGACTTTTTAAGGAAACTTAAACAGTTGGCGTTCTTTTTATTGCTTGTTAAGCAAATAATTAACGAAATGGCCGCGGACGGCGGAAAAACGGCAAAGAAGCAGTTAAGAAGTTTAAGGATTCTTAAAGGACAGACGGGATAGACTTGTGTTAAATTATTATCGAACGATGTGGCCGACGGGGCAGAATGCACGCCGACACACGGAGCTATGAGAAAAAGAAGAAGAAAACGAGAAGAAAGGGATTCGACCAAAATGAACAAGATCTCCCGTAAAGGCTTTCTGAAGATCGCTGCTGCCGCTGCCATGTCCGGTGTGACCGCCGGTGCTCTGGCCGCCTGCAACTCCGCAAGCTCTTCCGCATCCTCTGCACCGGCTGCTTCCGGCGCAGCAGGCACCTACATCCCCGGCACCTACGAGGGCACTGCTGAGGGCATCTCTTCCACCGTCAAGGTCACCATGACCTTCTCTGACAGTGCTGTGACCGATGTCGTGGTGGACACCTCCGGCGAGACCGCTTCCTACGGCGCTGCCGCTGCCGATGAGCTGCGGGAGCAGCTGATGGCCGCAGGCTCTGCCGAGATCGACGGCGTTTCCGGCTCCACCATCACCTCCGACGCTGTGATGAAGGCTGCCAAGAGCTGCTATGCGCAGGCCAAGGGTGAGGCTACTGTGACCTCCGTCCAGCTGCCTACCGGCGACGAGACCGACTGGCTGGGCAAGGAGCCCGACATCGATGAGGCCGCTATTACCGAGACTGTGGATACCGATATCCTCATCGTCGGTGCCGGCAACGGCGGCATGGTCGCAGCTGCTTACGCAGCCGCCAACGGTCTGAACTTCCGCATCATCGAGCAGAACGGCAATGTGCAGGATACCCGTCACTGGGTGGGCGCTGTGGATGGCTTCGGTGCACAGGCACAGGGTATCAAGATGGACCGTGCCAAGCTGCTGAGCGAGATCTCCCGCTATGCTTCCGGCAAGTGCGACCAGCGCGTGGTCAAGACCTGGATCAACGAGTCCGGCGAGATGATCGAGTTCATCCGCTCCATCATGGAGGACAAGTACGGCGTTAACATGATCTACACTTACGGCGACGAAGCCAAGTGGCCCGCCGAGAACGCCGAGCATAACACCGACTATATGTACCCCGAGATCGAGTACACCTATGACCGCAGCGGCGGCGCTGCCCGCAACGAGCTGCTGCTGGACTACATCCGGGAGCTGGGCTACGATGTGGACTTCAAGACCGCTCTGGCCAAGCTGGAGAAGGACGAGACCGGCCGTATCACCGGCATCATCGCCCAGAGCGCCGAGGATGACCACTTCATCCGCTACAACGCAAGCAAGGGCGTGCTGCTGGCCTGCGGCGGCTTCCCCGGCAACCCCTACATGATGGAGCAGCTGGACCCGCTGGGCACCTCCGTCACCACCGCCTGCTCTTACTCTCCGGCCGATAAGGGCTACGGCATCCGTGCCGCTGTCTGGGCCGGTGCAAATCTGGACAAGGAAGCAGCTCCTATGCTGTTCGACCGCGGTATCGTGGCTCCCGGTGTGGATGCAGGTTACGTGGAGAGCGACAGCGCGTTCGGCGGCAAGGCATTCCCCGGCCCCATTCGCCAGTATAACCCCGGCACTCAGCCCTTCCTGAAGGTCAACCGCAACGGTGAGCGTTTTGCCAACGAGAGCTGCCCCTACAACGACATCGTTTATGCAGCTGCCCACCAGCCGGGCCGCGTTTACGCCCAGATCTGCGACGCCAACGTCCTCGAGGACGCCAAGCGTTTCCACACCATCGGTTGCTCTGCTCAGACCCGCAATGGCGGCGAAAAGTATTTCCAGAGCAAGGTCGATGAGGCTGTTGCAGCAGGCACCATGTTTGTCTGTGACACCATCGAGGAGCTGGCCGACAAGCTGGGCTTCACCGGTGAGGCAAAGGATACCTTCCTGGCCACCGTTGACCGTTACAATGAGCTCTACGACAAGCAGAACGATGAGGACTTCGGCAAGCCTGCTTACCGTCTGAGTGCCATCCGCACCGCTCCCTTCTACGGCTGCTGGCTGGGTGCCTCCCTGCTGTGCACCGAGCAGGGCATCGCCATCAACGATAAGGGCCAGGCTCTGGATACCGACAACAAGCCCATGCCCGGCCTGTATGTCACCGGCGATATGTCCGGCTCCTTCTTCGCCAACAACTACCCCTGCCTGATGGCAGGCGTGGCCATGGGCCGCACCCTGACCTTCGCCATCAAGGCCATCAAGCAGATGGGCGGTCTGGAGTAAATATTTCTCAATACCTGAACACAGGATAGAAAAAAGACACCGCAGAAGCGTAAAACCTTCTGCGGTGTCTTTTGGTTTCCCTCTATACACAAAAACGAAACGGCAGGATGCCGGGATGGAGGACTCAGCACACGGCCCGGTGGGCGGGCAGCGGCTCTGTGATGGCGGGGTGCATCCCCTCGCGGTAGTCCAGATCACCCTGATCCAGACCCCGCAGCAGTACCTCGGCGGTAGCAATGTTGGTGGCAATGGGCACGCTGTGCATATCGCACAGCCGCAGCAGGTTCTGCTCGTTGCTGCTGCCGGTATCGGCCTTGAGGGGGTCCCGGAAGAAGAGGACAAGGTCTACTTCGTCGCAGGCCACCCGTGCCGCGATCTGCTGGATGCCGCCCAGACGCCCGGAGAGGTAACAGTGTACGGGCAGGCCGGTGGCCTGCGCCAGCATCCGTCCGGTGGTGCCGGTGGCAATGACCGTATTGCGGGAAAGGATGCCGCTGTATGCGGTGCAGAACTGGAGGGCCAGCTCTTTGCGGGAATCATGTGCAAGAACAGCAATCGTCATAACGCTCTCTCCTTCATTCTAAATATAGTGTTGTGGGTGGGCGGATATGTTATGCTCCATGCCCTCCGCAGCAGTAGTGAAATGTGAAAACTGGAGCCTAGCGGAGAACAATTCTCAATAAACAGACTAAACCAGTGAAGATGTGGAAACTGACATCTTCATCCTAAATTTAACCCATACTTACGTCAGATGTCAAGAGGTTTGTTGTTATTTTTCACAGAAGCACTCCCAAAAGTACGACTATATCTTTGTGAAGAATATCGAAAATTTGGATACAAGAAATTGCTCCTGATTGTATTTGCAAAATTTTTTCAGTCAAAAGTGTGTTTGTGAGAAAAACAGTCCATCTCGATGAGACAAAAATACAGGCCGGGACGTCTGACCCGGCCTGTGAAGAAAATTTTTGTCGAAATCTGGATGGAAGAAAGAAATCAGCGGATCTGCCCGTCTCCGCGGATGATGTACTTGTAGCTGCACAGCTCCGCAAGGCCCATGGGGCCCCGGGCATGGAGCTTCTGGGTGGAGATGCCCATCTCACAGCCCAGACCAAATTCGCCGCCGTCGGTAAAGCGGGTGGAGCAGTTGACGTAGACAGCGGCGCTGTCCACTGCTGCCGTGAAGAGGGCGGCGTGGGCGTCGGTCCGGGTCAGGATGGCTTCGCTGTGGCCGGTGGAGTGCCGGGCGATGTGGGCAATGGCTTCCTCCACGCTGTCCACGACCTTCACCGCGAGGATGTAGTCGAGAAACTCGGTGTCGAAGTCCTTCGGCCCGGCGGGAGTGCCGGGAATGAGAGCAGCGGCCCGCTCGTCCAGCCGCAGTTCTACCGGGTGCAGGCCCTTTGCGGCCCGGTCCGGGCCGAGACGCTGTGCCAGCCGGGGCAGGAACTGGGGCGCGATGGCGCTGTGGACAAGGCAGACCTCCTCGGCGTTACAGACACTGGGGCGGCTGGCCTTGGCATTCTCAATGATGTCCAGTGCCTTGTCCTGGTCGGCGGTATCGTCCACGAAGATGTGGCAGATGCCGGTGCCGGTCTGGATGCAGGGAACTTTGGCATTCTCCACACAGGCCCGGATGAGCCCGGCCCCGCCCCGGGGAATAAGTAAGTCCACATAGCCGACGGCAGTCATCAGGGCGTTGGCGGAAGCGTGGGTGGTGTCCTCAATGAGAGAGACAGCCGTCTCCGGCAGACCATTGGCCCGCAGACCCTGCCGCAGGGCTTCCACAATGGCATGAGCAGAGTGCCATGCCTCTTTGCCGCAGCGGAGGATGCAGGCATTGCCGCTCTTGATGGCGAGGGCGGCGGCATCGCTGGTGACATTGGGGCGGCTCTCATAGATGATGGCAATGACGCCCATAGGCACAGCTGTCTTTTCAATGACAAGGCCGTTGGGGCGTTCCACCCGGCTCAGCACCCGGCCCACCGGGTCGGGCAGGGCAGCGACTTCCCGGATGCCCTTTGCCATGGCCTCGATGCGTTCCGGTGTTAGAGCGAGGCGGTCCAGCATCACGTCGCTGATGTGCCCTTTGGCGGCGGCCATGTCCTCGGCGTTGGCAGCGAGGATGGCATCTGTCTGCCCGGAGAGGGCGTCCGCCATGCCCTGCAGGGCGTTGTTGCGGGTCTTGGTGTCGGAGAGGGCCACCGCAGTCTTGGCGGCGCGGGCAGCTTCCAGAATTTCCTGTGTGGTCATGTTCATGCCTCCTGTCTGTGGGCGGTGAACCGGGTGCCGACCGGGCGGCCCTCGGCGATATCATACAGCAGTTCGGGGTGGGAGCCGTTGGTGATGACCATGTCGGCTCCACTGGATGTCACCATCCGTGCGGCCCGGAGCTTGGTGGACATGCCGCCGGTGCCCAGTGCTGAACCGGCGCCGTCGGCCAGAGCCATCACCTCAGGGGTGATCTCTTCCACCAGAGGGATGAGCTCAGCCTCCGGGTGGGTGTGGGGATTGGCGGTATACAGGCCGTCGATGTCGCTCAGAAGCACCAGAAGGTCGGCCTTGATACAGCAGGTGACGATGGCGGCAAGGGTGTCGTTGTCGCCGATGGAGGTGATCTCATCGGTGGCCACCGTATCGTTCTCGTTGATGATGGGCAGGGCCCCCAGTTCCAGCAGACGGGTGAGGGTGTTCTGGAAATTCTCCCGGCGGCTGGCGTGCTCGATGTCCACACCGGTGAGCAGGATCTGTGCCACGGTGTGGTTGTAGGCCGTAAAGAGCCGGTCGTAGGTGTACATCAGTTCGCACTGCCCCACGGCGGCACAGGCCTGCTTGGTGGACATATCCGTGGGGCGGGCAGGCAGCGACAGCTTGCCCACGCCCATGCCGATGGCGCCGGA
>DCCL01000215.1:0-354 GCA_002313795.1 Faecalibacterium prausnitzii | reverse complement strand
GCGGATGTTCAGCCGCCCGGTGGAATGGGCGAGGGTAGAGGTGCCCACTTTGATGACGATGCGCATAGCTCAGCCCTTTCCCATCTCTTTGGTCTTATCGTAGGCGGCAATGACGGCGTCCGTCACGGCACCCCGGAACCCATGCTCTTCCAGGACACGGACGCCCTGGATGGTGCTGCCGCCGGGGCTGCAGACGGCGTCCTTCAGCTCGCCGGGGTGCTTTCCCGTTTCCAGCACCATCTTGGCGCTGCCCAGTACCATCTGGGCTGCATATTCCTGTGCCTTGGCCCGGGGCAGACCGCAAGCCACGCCGCCGTCGGCCAGGGCCTCGATGAACTGATACACCCAGGCCGG
>DCCL01000146.1 GCA_002313795.1 Faecalibacterium prausnitzii | reverse complement strand
AGGGTGAACTGGCTCACCACCAGCGCCGAATACCCCAGGTCTTTTGCGCTGAGGTTCAGTTTGTCGTTCTCATCCTTGAAGATGCGCAGGCCCGCGCACTTTTCGGCCAGTTTGGGCACGATGTCGAGGGTGTCGGTATCCTTCACCCCCAGCAGGATGACGAGACCCGGGCCGATGGGCCGCGGCTCGCCGCCGTTGACCCGGACACTGGCCGAAGATACGGCCTGAATGACTGCTCGCATATTAGCTCCTTGTTACCTTGAGCACATCCTTGACCTTGGACAGGCGGGCTACCACCCGGTTGAGGTGCTCTGTATTGTTGATGCCGATGGTCAGGCTGATGACCGCACAGTTGTTCTCCACCTGACGGGCATTCATGGCGTAGATGGGCACACGGATATCTGCCAGCGCAGCCAGAACGTCCTGCAGCAGCTCATTGCGGTTGAGGGCGATGATCTCCAGACCGGCCTTGTAGCTGTCCTTTACGCTGTCAGCCCAGTAGGCTTTGACCCAGCGGGGAGCATTGGAGGGGTCTTTCATGCTGGCCATGGCATTGGCGCAGCTCTGCTTGTGGATGGACACGCCAAAGCCCCGGGTGATGAAGCCCACGATGGGGTCGCCGGGCAGGGGCGAGCAGCACTTGGCGAACTTGATGGGGGTGTTGTCGAATCCCTCCACCACCACGCCGTCGGTGGCGTGGACGCGGCTCAGATCCACCTTGGGCAGGTCTTCCATAGACTTGTTCTCTGCTGCTTCCGCAGCCTTGAGCTTCTGCCACTCCTCTTTCAGCTTGGGCAGGCAGTTGGCAATGGTCAGGCCGCCGTAGCCGATGGCGGCATAAATCTCCTCTGCATTGTTCTGGCGCAGACGGCGGCTGCAGCTGCCTACGAACTCATCCAGCTGGTCGTCCGGGATGAAGATCATCTCCCGGCGCAGCTCCTTGGCCAGCGTATCGCGGCCCTGCTGGATGTTCTCTTCCCGGCGCATTTTCTTGAACCAGTTGCGGATCTTGCTCTTGGCTTCACTGGTGCGCACGATCTTGAGCCAGTCACGGCTGGGGCCCTTGTCCGCCGGGCCAAGGATGACCTCGATGATCTCACCGGTGGACACCACATGGTCGATGGGCACCATCCGGTTGTTGACCTTGCAGCCCACCATCCGGTTGCCGACGGCAGAGTGGATCGCGTAAGCGAAGTCGATGCAGTTTGCACCGGCGGGCAGGTTGATGACGTCACCCTTAGGGGTAAACGCGAAGACTTCCTCCGGCAGCAGATCGCTCTTCAGGTCATGGAGCAGGTTGCCGGAATCCTCGCTGACCCGCTGGTTTTCCAGAAGCTGGCTGACCCAGGCCAGACGTTCGTCCAGCTTATCGTGACCTTCCAGACCCTCTTTATACTTCCAGTGGGCCGCAACGCCGTACTCTGCCTGTTCGTCCATGGTGCGGGTGCGGATCTGCACCTCGAAAGGGATGCCCTCATGGCCGATGACTGTGGTGTGCAGGCTCTGGTAGCCGTTGGGCTTGGGGGTGGAGATATAATCCTTGAAGCGGTTGGGCAGCGGGTGGTACATATCGTGGATGAGGCCCAGGGTGCTGTAGCACTCGGCCAGAGTATCCAGAATGACGCGGACGGCATAGATATCGTAGATCTCATCAAAGGATTTGTTCTGCATGATGGTCTTGCGGTAGATGCCGTAGATGCTCTTGACTCTCCGCTTGATGGTGGCACCCTCGATGCCGCTCTCTTCCAGCCGCTCCTTGATGACCGCCGACACGCTGGCCAAGAACTCATCGCCGGCCCGCTCGCTGAGCATCTTGCTGATCTCCTCGTAGCCCACCGGGTCGAGGTAGTGCAGGCTGCGGTCTTCCAGCTCTTCCTTCACATTCAGGATGCCCAGACGGTTGGCGATGGGGGCATAGACCTCCATGGTCTCCCGGGCCTTGTCCCGGCGCTTCTGCTCCGGCCAGGCGTCGCCGGTGCGCATATTGTGGAGCCGGTCGCAGAGCTTGATGATCATGACGCGGACATCCCGGCTCATGGCCAGCAGCATCTTGCGCAGGTTCTCGGCCTGCAGCTCCTCGATGTTCGAGAACTGGATCTTGGTCAGCTTGGTAACACCGTCCACCAGCAGGGTCACTTCCTCGCCAAAGGCGGCGGTCAGGTCGGCCAGCGTGGTGGGGGTATCCTCCACCACATCGTGGAGCAGGGCGGCAGCGATGCTCTCACTGTCCATGCCGAGATCCAGCACCAGGCGGGCCACGGCCAGCGGGTGGCAGATATAAGGCTCACCGCTGCGGCGGCAGACGCCCTTGTGGGCCTCATTCGCCATGTTATAGGCCTTCTCGATCATGTCCATATTGTAGGCTTTGCCACTGGCTTTGATGGCCTCCACCAGCTTATCCCAGGTCACGATCTCAGGCCGCATCTCGGAGGGGAGCATCCCCTCCGGAGCATTGGCAGGCAGGGCCGTTGCGGCCACCGTTGCCATCTCCTGCACCTGCACCGGCTGATGCAGATGGGTCTTTGCAGAGTAGCTGTCCTTTTCCTTCTCCACAGCCGGTGCTGCGGGTGCAGGGACATTCGGTTTCTTTCCCTCGGGCATCTTATCGTTCCTCCAGACATTTCAGGATGGGGGCATCGGCAAGGTTCTTCTTGCCGGTGGCGGGAACAAGCTCCCAGAATTTTGCCCCTCCGTGGTCAGCCGCTGTGATAAGGCCGACCTGTTCCAGCGCGGAGACGGCCACCAACGTGCGACCGGTGTTCTCCTCGCCGAGTTTTGCAAACAGAGGCTGCAGATCCTCGGCGTGCCAGCGCCGCGCCTGCAGCTCCCGATAGACTGTGATGATATGGCTCCGCTCCGGAGCGATGCTTTCTTTCTGCTCCGGCGTCAGGGGGGTGCCCCGGCGGAGCGCCTGCACCAGAGCGGCCTGCTCTGCGGCCGTGTTGCCCAGACCCGCCGGGTGCAGCTCGATGATGCGCCCGGAGAGCTGTGCGCCCCGGGGCGAATCGTAGACCGAAAGGCTGATGGCAGCATCCACCACATCGCCAGTGGCATAGGGCACCTGCTCCGGGTGCATCCCGAACCAGACCGCGTAGATGCTGGCATTCCCCTGCCGGAGCCGCAGCCGGGTGTGCTTGCCCTCGGAGACGGCATACATACCCTCCACCACGGCCTTCTGCAGCACGAACACTGGGCTGGGGTTCTCGGCGCCATAGGGGGCCAGCTGGTCGAGGCTGCGGACGCTCTCCACGGTGATGCGGTCCAGACGGACGGACAGGTCACATTCCAGCGGCGGGGTATGGAGCACGGGGCATTCCCGTGCCGCCCAGTCGTTGAGCCGCTGCCGGAGCTGCGGAAGTTTCTCTTCTTTCACCGAGAGACCTGCTGCCATGGCGTGGCCGCCGAAGCGGAGCAGGATATCCGCACAGGAGGCGATGCACTCATGCAGGTTGAAGCCCTGCACGCTGCGGCCGCTGCCCTTGCCCTCGCCGTGCTCATCCACCGACACCACGATGACCGGGCGCCCGGTCTTTTCCACCAGGCGGGAAGCCACGATGCCGATGACGCCGGGGTGCCAGTCCTTTCCCCAGATGAGGATGACCCGGTCTTCCAGCCGCTCCGGCTCTGCATCCAGCAGGGCCTGTGCCGCTTTGACGATCTCCAGTTCCGTCTCCTGACGGTGGATATTGATCTCATTCAGTTTCTGGGCCAGTTCTTCGGCCCGGTCTTCGTCCTCGCAGAGCACCAGCTGCAGTGCGGTAACAGCACTGTCCATCCGGCCTGCCGCATTGATGCGGGGAGCGATGGCGTAGCTGATATTCTCCGCTGTCACCGGCTTTCCGGTAAGGCCCACCTCTTCCAGCAGGGCGCAGAAGCCTGGCCGGTCGGTATTCTGAAGCTGTTTCAGTCCCGCCTTGACAATAGTGCGGTTCTCTCCCGTCAGGGGCATAACGTCAGCCACCGTGCCCACAGCGGCAAGGTCGCCGCAGTATTCCAGCATCTCCTCCGGCGGGCACCCGTCCAACGCGGCGCAGAGCTTGAAGGCCACGCCCGCGCCGCACAGGCCCTTGAAGGGGCTGTGGTCGTCGGCCCGGCGGGGGTCTACCACGGCCACCGCCTGCGGCAGGGTCTCGTGGGGCAGATGGTGGTCGGTGATGATGAGGTCGATACCGAGGGAAGCCGCAAACGCGGCCTCCTCCACGGCAGAGATGCCGTTATCCACCGTGACGATGAGGCGGCATCCCTTATCATAGATGGACTGGATGGCGTTCTTTGAGAGGCCGTAGCCATCGCCCTCCCGGCTGGGCAGCATACACTTGACGGCAGCGCCCATCCCCTTGAGGTGCTGATAGAGCAGGGCGGTGGCGGTCACGCCGTCCACATCGTAGTCGCCAAAGACCACGATGGTCTCCCCCTCGTCGATAGCCTGCAGGATGCGCTCACAGGCTTTGTCCATATCAGTAAGCAGCATGGGGTCGCTGAGCTCTTCTTCGCCTGCCAAAAGGGTCAGGGCCTCGGTGGGGTCGGTGATGCCCCGGGCCGCGAGGATGCCGGCCAGCAGGCCGCTCTCCCGCTGCTGGGCCGCGAAGACAGAGTGGTATTTTTCCTCGCTCCACGGCTCTTCGTCCATGCTGTTATATTCCAGTTCTTCGGTGTTCTGCTGGGCGATGGCTGCGGTCAGCTCCCGCACAGCGGCGCGGTCAACGTTTTTGATGTTCCAGGCACGGTAGGTCATTGCAGTCCCTCCCCTGCCAGGCCGTCATTGGCCAGCATTCCCTGCAGGGCCGCAATCTCACTGGAAACATCCAGTGCCATGTCCGACAGCAGCTTATCATAGAGGTTGTCATACGCCTGATTCAGGGTATGCAGGATGCCTGCGATATCCCGGCGGATGGCCTCGGCGTTCCCGCCCTGCTGGCCCTGCACATCATTGTAAGTGTGCAGGAGCTTGAGGGTGGTGGGGATATAATATTCCGCAAAGCGACGGGCTTTGGGCAGGCTCTCCGGGTGGGATTCCAGCCAGGCGCAGATGGACTCGGTGGTCTTCTGCATATGGTGCAGTTCCTCCACAGCCCGCTCATCCTCCATAAGGGGGGCTTCCTTTTCCAGCACCTGCGCGAACCGCCGGGCCGTCTCAAGGTTCAGGGGCACGTCTTCGGCCTTTTCGGCGCTTTCCGTATTCTGTGCCGGTTCTGGCCGAGGCTCCGGCTGCTCCTGTGCCGTGCGGTAGTCCTCTGCCGTCAGGTAGAGCTTGTCGTTTTTCTCATCCAGCCAGCCGCTGAGCCAGCCTTTGTGGATGAACTTCCGCAGCATCCGGAGCGCCTTTGCCTTTCTCTTATGGGTCAGGTCGGCCAGCATGGAGAGGGACAGCCCTTTATGCCAGTCGAAGCCTTCCGCAGTGTCGGCATAGAGTTCCAGCGTCTTGGCCGCCTTTATCCGGGAGACACCTGCGGTGAGGAGCCAGACGAACACTGCCGTCACAGCGGTAAAGCACCAGCCTGTGACCCGGACAGCGCCCAGGGCAAAATTGCCCATCGCCACGGCGTTGCTCACCAGCATATCCCCTGCCATCTCATCGGCGACGATGGCGTTCAGGATGGCCCCATTGGGAGTGAACATCCCCGCTGCCCCAAAACAGGCAATGGCCGTGATGCCGAACAGCACCGTGAACACGATGCCGGTCACCATCATGGCCGTGCCGCCGCTGCGGCGTTTTTTCGCACTGGTGCGGATGTCGTCGATGGGGGTCGTTTCGGGCTTTCCGGTGAACACCTGCCGGAACCACTGAGGCATCCCGCCGGCATCCCCGGAGCCTTCGGCGGTCTGCCTTGCCGCATCTGCCCGGCTGTTCCGGGCCTGTGCCTCAGCTCTCGCCTCTTCGGCCCGCTTCTGGTACTGCTGCTTTCCGGCCTGAAAGGCTTTGCCTGCCTCGGAGATACCATAGTTGGCGGCATTCACCGCAGCGCGTCCCACATCCCAGGCCCGGTCGCCGATCTCTTCGCCCCGGCCCTCAAAGCCGTGGCGGAAAGCGTCGGACATGGTATCGCCCAGCTCCCGGAGCTGACGTTCCAGCTCCTGCTGCACCTGACGGCCTTCGCTGTCCTGCGCTGTATTTTTGGAATCGTTTTCACGATCAGTCATTCAAATTCTCACCCTTCTGCCGGGCTGTACCGGCTGATGATGGCGCGGGCCACCCGCAGACCATCCACGGCGGCGCTCATGATGCCGCCTGCATATCCGGCACCCTCGCCGCAGGGATACAATCCCGCCAGCTGGGCGCATTCAAAATCATCCTCCCGCTTCAGCCGCACCGGGCTGCTGGTGCGGGTCTCGAGACCGGTCAGGATGGCTTCCGGAGCGGTGTAACCCACGATCTTCCGCTCGTAGGCCCGCAGACCTGCACGCAGGGTCTTGGCCAGTTCATCAGGCAGCAGCGCACCCAGGTCGGCAGCGGTCACGCCCCGGTCATAGGTGGGCTGGACCCGGCCGATGTTCAACTGGCCCTTTCCCTCAAGGAAGCTCTGGATGTTCTCCGCCGGGGCGGCATACTCCCCGCCGGGACGGCCTGCGGCATAAGCCCGGGCTTCCAGCTCCCGCTGGAACGCGATGGCTTTCCGGGGGTCATTTTCAAAATCCTCGCCGCCCACGCTCACCACGACGGCCGCGTTGGCATTCCTGCCGCTGCGGGCATGGTAGCTCATGCCATTGGTGACGACCCGGCCCTTTTCGCTGGCCGAAGCCACCACCTGACCGCCAGGGCACATACAGAACGTATACACACACCGTTTATCAACATGCTGTGAAAGCTGATACTCGCCTCTGGGCAGGGCCGGATGGCCTGCGGCCTCGTGGTAAAGGCTCTTCTCGATCTCGGATTGGAGATGCTCCGCCCGGAAGCCCACACTGAAGGGCTTGCATTCCAGCACAAGGCCGCTGTCCATCAGCATCCCGAAGGTGTCACGGGCAGAATGCCCCACTGCAAACACCAGCGCCTCACAGGGAAATGTGCCGCCGGTGGTATGGATGCCCACCAGCTGGCCGTTTTTCCGCTCAAATCCGGTGAGGGCCGTGTTGAAATACACCTCGCCGCCCAGCGATTCGATTTCCTTGCGGATGGAGGTGATGACGCCCCGCAGCAGGTCGGTACCCACATGGGGCTTCTGCTGCCACGCGATCTCTTTGGGCGCACCATGCTCCAGAAAGACCTCCGTCACGAACCCGCAGAGCTCATCGCCGATGCGGGTGGTGAGTTTGCCGTCTGAGAAGGTGCCTGCACCGCCCTCGCCGAACTGGATGTTGGCGTTCTCATCCAGTTCGCCGGTAGCAGAGAAATGCTCTACGGCCTTCACCCGGTCTTCCAGGGCCGGGCCCCGTTCCAGCACGATGGGCCGATAGCCCTGCCGGGCCAGCAGCAGCGCAGCAAACAGGCCTGCCGGGCCGAGGCCGCAGACCACAGGCCGGTGAACCAGCGGCAGGGTGCCGTTCTCCACCGAAAAGTCTGTTTTGCCCCGGGCGGTGACGCTGGGCGAAGCCCCTGCATAAGCGGCCTCCTCCCCTTCTTCTTTCAGGGTGACGGCCACCGTATACACCAGTTTAGGCTGGCCGTGGCGGGCATCCACCGACAGCTTTGCGATGCCGAGGTGGCCCACCTTGCTGTGTGGGATGCGGGCGATACGGAGCGCTCTTTCATAGGCCTGCTGCTCTCCGGCGGAGAGGGGCAGGCGGATATCACGAATCAGGATCATATACTCAGTTACTTTCTATCTTGCACTGCACCATATAGCTGCCCAGCGCAAAAATCTTATCGTTGGAAGGTACATACAGGCGGCAGGCGATGTTCTGCCGGCCAATGGCCACAGAGAAGTCGTCTGCGTCGATCTCAATGACCACCTGCTCCGGGTTCAGGGCTTCCAGTGAGCCCACCGGGCCGCAGAGGGTCACATTCATCAGCCGCTCCGTCTCCACCGTCAGCGTATAGCTGGAGGGCAGGTTGACGACCTGCACACAGCTGGCGGGCAGGTTCATGGTCTTGGTCTCCAGACGGGAGCTGTCGAAGCTGACGGTGATGCTGGAGATGTTATCCAGAAGCCGGATGCCGTTGGGCAGCTCGATGGGCATCTCATACACCTTATCTAGAGCAAAGGTGGACAGGTCGATGGTGCCCGCAGAGATGCTGGTCATCTTGTTGATCTGAGATTCCGGGCCTGCCACATTGAGCGTCTTCTTGCTCAGGGAGTAAGCCAGCACGGAGGAATCAAAATCTTTCGGCGTATTGATGAAATTCACCTCGACCGGCAGAGTCGCCAGCTTATACACCTGCAGCGTCACTTCCACGCTTTCCTCTTCCAGCGTAGTGTACTCGAACTTCACCTCGCTGCCGCTGCGGGTGTAGAACCGCAGGTCGGTGTCCAGCGTGATCGGGCTGGTCAGCTCACCCTTGTGGGTCACTTCAGCGGTACAGGTCTCCACCTGGCTCAGCTCTGTGCTGGGGCCGGAGAGGGTGACGGTCTCCTTGGAGACTTCGGTGCCATAGAGGATATAGCCGTCTGCGATTTTCAGATAGTTCGTCGTCACCTGAATGGGAAGGGTCTTTTCCTCCACCACATCGAACACCACATCCACCGTGTTGGCCCCCTCGATGGAGACCGTGACGCCGGTGAGCAGGGTGCTCTGGCTGCGCACCTGTAAGCGCAGGGTCTTTTCGCCGCTGTCCCGGACACTGGACCAGTCCGGATAGACCACGAAATCATTGGCCGACAGGCTGCCGATGGTGTAGCCGTCGCCGGAGAGTTTCAGGTTGACGGTCTTATCCTCTGCACTGACGATGCTCAGGCCCCGGGCCGTATAGGCTGCGGAATCGTAGGTGAAATCCACGGGGACATTATAGATGGTGGTCGTCGTGCCGGGCTGCACCACGATGGTGACAGCCATCCAGGCGATGACTGCACCCAGAACCGACAGCAGCAGCCGGATGCGGCGGTCGTTCAGCAAATTTTTCTTATGGGTGACAGGGGGATTGGTGCCGTTGTTCTGCTCACTGCTCATTCCTGCTCATCCTCCTCCTTGGTGTTCATCCAGTTCAGCAGGCGCTTGCCCCGGGCCTTCCAGCCCTCGGCGGCGTTCTTTTCGCTGGTGCTCTCCTTGGGGATCATTTCATCCACCAGGCGGGTATAGAGGGTCTGGCGGTCAAAGTGGCGGATCAGCACACCGTTCTTGGCCATGGAAATAATGCCCGTCTCCTCGCTGACCACGATGGCGATGGCGTCGGAGTTCTCCGCAATACCCAGGCAGGCACGGTGGCGGGTACCCATATCCTTGCCGAGGTCGAGGTTGTTGGAGAGGGGCAGCACACAGCCTGCGGCCTTGATGCGCCCATTCTCAATGATGGCGGCACCGTCGTGGAGAGGCGTGCCCTCATAGAAGATGGTGCCCAGCACTTCGAGGTTGACCACGCTGTTCACCGGCGTACCGGTGCGGACGATCTCCGAGAGGTTGGTGTTCCGTTCCAGCACGATGAGCGCGCCGGTCTTGGTCTCGGAAAAGCGCTCCGCGGCATCGCAGATGGCGATGATGGCGCTGCGCCATACCCCTTTCAGACTGGTATCGTTGTAGCGGTTCTTGTTGAAGAAGCGGGCCGCCCACTGGTCGGTCTGGCCCATCCGTTCCAGAGCGCGCCGTATCTCAGGCTGGAACAGCACCACCAGCGTCAGCAGGCCGACCTGAAGCAGGGAGTTCAGCAGCCATGTGACGGTGCGCATATTCAGGATGTTGGCCACCAGATAGACCACCATCACGATGAGCGCGCCCTTGGCCAGCTGGCCGGCGCGGGTGCGGTTGACGATGCCCAGCAGCTGGTAGATGAGGAACGCGATGATGAGGATATCCAGCAGATCTACCAGCTTGAAGGTCTGGAAGTTCGCTACGATAGAGTTCAGAGTCATGGGTCACACTCTCCCGTTTACACTGCTTCGATGAGGGCGACGGCATGGGCCGCAATGCCCAGACCCTCGCCGGTAAAGCCCAGGTGCTCTTCCGTGGTGGCTTTGACGCTCACCGCATCCACCGGCATCCCGAAGGCATCGGCCAGCTTCTGGCGCATGGCCGGGATATGGGGCGCCAGCTTGGGCTTCTGGCAGAGGATGGTGGCGTCGATGTTCTCAATGCGCCAGCCGTGCTCTGCCACGATTTCTGCCACCCGGCGGGCCAGCACAAGGCTGTCCGCTCCGGCATACTCTGCCGCCGTGTCGGGGAAGTGCTGACCGATATCGCCCAGGGCGGCGGCACCCAGCACAGCATCCATGACGGCATGGGCCAGCACATCGGCGTCCGAGTGGCCCAGCAGACCCTTTTCATAGGGGATCTCCACGCCGCCCAGGATCAGCTTGCGGCCCTCCACCAGACGGTGAACGTCATATCCGTGACCAATGCGCATCGTTTTTCCTCCGTTCTCTTTCCGGGGCAGATCTTCCCGGGTCGTGATCTTGATGTTCGTATAGTCGCCCTGCACCAGCTCCACCGGGCGTCCGGTCAGCTCAAACAGGCTGCAATCGTCGGTGACGAGGCGGGCGCTGTCTTCGTCCAGTTCTTCCAGCGCTTTGAGATATTCCGCGCGGTCAAAGCACTGGGGCGTCTGGACGGCGTAGAGGGTGCTGCGGTCGGGGGTAGATTTCACCATGCAGTGTTCCGGCACCGTTTTTCCACTGCCGCCTGCGGCCTGCTTGATGGTATCCTTTACCGGCACGGCAGGCGCGGCCGCGCCGCACACTGCGGCCGCTGCCAGCACGGCGGCAATGACAGCCTGGNNTTTACCGGCACGGCCGGAGCTGCCGCACCACAGCGGGCCGCGGCCTCCAATACGGCGGCAATGACCTCCTGCGAGACGAAGGGCCGGGCGGCATCGTGGACGGCCACCAGGGCCCCATGGGCAGCAGCCACACCGTTGCGGGCGCTCTCGGCCCGGGTGGCACCGCCTTTCACCAGCTGCACCGGCGTTTTGCACCTGGCTGCGGCCCGTTCTGCGTTCTCCGGAGATGCACCTGTCACCACCACGATCTCGTCCACCTGCGGGCACTCATCAAAGGCCCGGACGCTTCGTTCCAGCACAGTTTCACCGCCCAGATCAAAGCTGAGCTTATCAAATCCCATCCGGGTGGAAGAACCTGCTGCCACCACGACTGCCGTTACACGATGTTCCAATTTATTACACCTGCCCCTGTTTTTTCTCTTTCTGCGGCATACTTCGCAGAGTCAGAAGCCGTTTTCACAAGCAGTGTGCACCAGACGACGAGAGTTTTTGCCCTGAGACACTGCGATTTCCCGCACCATTCCTGACGGAGCGCTGAGAAATGCAGTGCAGAACGGGAGCCAAAAGACTGCCCCGGCGATATGCAATGCTTATGAAAACAGATTCTTATATTTATTCATTGAATATTATAGCGTATCAGCCCGCAAACTGCAACCGCTCAAACCCATCAAAAATGCCCCCGTGCAGCACTTTCGGCACTGCATGGGGGCATAAATTCCGGGTCGCCTTTTATATTTACTTCAGGATGGGCTCAATGGCAGCGGCCAGAGC
>DCCL01000274.1 GCA_002313795.1 Faecalibacterium prausnitzii | reverse complement strand
TACACGCCCGCACCGCCAAAAAAGACGATGTTCTGGCTCTGCGAAATGATCTTTTCTAACTTTTCAACCATATTCAACACCTCTTTTGTATCACTTGCCGGAAATTGGTGAAAAATTTTGTGTATTCTGCGCTCCGTTCTCCACGTTTCAACGGTTCTTTTCCGCAAACATCCGTCCCAGCTGCGGAAAAATATCCTGCGGGAGCATCCCGTATTCCCCCCGCACTGTGGCGGCACGGTCGGCGGCGGCACCATGGAGCCAGACCGCGCAGGCTGCGGCATCGCAGGCGGGCAGGCCGCAGGCCAGCAGGGCTGCGGTCATCCCGGCCAGCACGTCCCCGCTGCCGCCCCGGGCAAGGCCGGGATTGCCGGTGGGATTGACGAAGCAGCGCCCATCCGGGGCGGCGACGACCGTCCCGGCCCCTTTCAGCACCACTACGGCGTTCCACTGGGCTGCATACCGGCGGGCGACGCCCTCCCGGTCGGACTGGACCGCCTCCACCGAAAGCCCGGTCAGACGGGACATCTCTCCCGGGTGGGGCGTCAGGATGAGCTCCCCGGAGGGGTGGGGCAGGTCTTCACCTGCATTCATGAGACTGGCGGCGGCGTTCAGGCCGTCGGCATCCAGCACCGCGCTGCCGGAAAAGCCGGTCAGCAGCTTTTTCACGAGGGTGCGGGTCTCTGCGGCACGGGCTGTGCTCTGGGCCAGATAGCCCAGTCCCGGCCCGATGAGCAGTGTGGTGGCCTTCTGCCGGAGGATGCGGGGGATGCTCTGGGGTGAGATGCCCCCTTCAGCCCCCGGCTCACAGGGGCAGAGACAGCATTCCGGCAGGCGGGCAGACACTGCCGCCAGCACCGGTTCCACACTGGCCAGTGTGACGATGCCTGCTCCGGTGCGGAGCGCGCCCTCCACTGTCAGCGCCGCAGCGCCGCGATAGCAGGCACTGCCCGCCACTGCCAGCACAGCGCCATAGCTGCCCTTGTTGCTGTTGCTTTTCCGTTCCGGGATATGCGACCAGACAAATTCCGATGTGATCTCACTCCTGCTGCACATAGCGGCGTATCTCCTTCTCCACTTCCTGCACCTCATCGTGGAACATCCGGGCCGAGACGCGGAGCGCACCGTGGCCCAGGATAATGACCTGTTCCATGCCGTCCGAAGTCGCCACCCGCACCCGGCGGCCCTTGCCGATCTCATGGGTGACGCGCTCGATGAACATATCCGCCGTCTCGGCCTCCTTGGTGTAGACCACATGGATGTTGTGGTACTGCTCGATGCTGCCGGTGCTGCCCGGCACCCGGTAGGCGTCGAACACGAGGATGAGGACGCACTTCTTAAATCCCTGATAGTTGCAGAGGATATCCATCAGGCGGTGACGGGCGGCGTCGAGGCTCTCTTTGGCGAGGGCGTTCAGCTCGTCCCAGGCAAAGATGATATTGTAGCCATCCACCAGCAGATATTCCGGGGCGATGGTCCACTGCTCGGCGTTGAAATCGGGCCGTTCCCGTTTCTGCACCGGGCGGAACGCAGCCAGCGGGTCCCGCTTGATGGGGCCGTAGGTGCGCTCGAAGATTTTCAGCAGTTCGGCGTCCTCTTCCAGCGTAGCGCGGTATGCCGCCATCCGGCGGGGGCGGGCAGCGGCTTCCTCTGCCGCCGGGGCGGTGTGACCCCATCCGCTGTCCACGTGCATATGGCTCCGAACCTGTTCCCAGGGCACCACGAAACCGGCACCGTGGGAGCAGAATACCGAGTCTGCCGGGTTGTCGAGATCATGTTCCGGCTCATAGCCCACAGCAGCGATGACCTCTGCCTCGTTGTGGCAGGGGCGGTAGCCGTCCAGCGTCAGGCTCAGATGTCCCCGGCCCCGGGTATAGCTGACCACCTCCATGGGATAGCTGCGCATGGCCGCCACCGGAGCCACGCCGGTGAGCGCCGCGGTCTGTCCGTCAGGAGCCGTCTCGGGCGGATCGAAGCTGCCCTCCATCCGCTGGACATCGCTCATGGCCCGGCCGATGTTCTCGGCGGGCACTTCCAGCCGGAAAGAATACCACGGTTCGAGAAGCTGGGTCTTTTTGATCTGATTTGCCATCATCAGGCCCTGCCGCACGGCGCGGTAGGTGGCCTGCCGGAAATCGCCGCCCTCGGTGTGCTTGAGGTGGGCCCGGCCTGCGATGAGGGTGATCTTCATATCCGTGAGGGGCGCACCGATGAGGACGCCCAGATGCGTTTTTTCTTCCAGATGGGTGAGCACGAGACGCTGCCAGTTCTTGTCCAGTTCCTCCTCCCGGCAGTCGGCGTCAAACTGCATCCCGCTGCCCCGGGGCAGGGGTTCCAATTTGAGATGCACTTCGGCATAGTGGCGCAGGGGTTCGTAGTGGCCCACGCCCTCGATGGCCTCGGTGATGGTCTCTTTATATAGGATACCGCCGGGGCCGAAGCTCACATCCAGCCCGTACCGCTCCGCCAACAGGCTCTTCAGCACCTCCAGCTGGATCTCGCCCATGAGCTGAACGTGGATCTCGCCCAGTGTTTCGTTCCAGACCACATGGAGCTGGGGCTCTTCCTCTTCCAGCCGGTGGAGTTTCGCCAGTGCGGCATGGACATCCGTCCCCTCGGGCAGAAGCACCTGATAGCTCAGCACCGGTTCCAGAATCGGAAGGTCGCCGTCCCGCTCCGCGCCGAGGCCGGTGCCCGGGCGGGCTTTGGTCAGGCCGGTGACAGCACAGACCTGCCCAGGGCCGATGGATTCTGCCAGCGTATACTTTACGCCGGAGTAGAGCCGAAGCTGATTGGCCTTTTCGGCCCAGGGTTCGCCGTCCACCTCACCGGTGAGCTGCGCTTTGACCTTCAGTTCGCCGCCTGTGACGCGCAGCCAGGTCAGCCGCCCGCCCTGCTCATCCTGCGAGACTTTGAACACCCGGGCACCGAAGGCTTCCAGCGCCGGGGCCGGGCGGGTGTACTCGTCCAGACCGGCCAGCAGCTCATCCACCCCCTCCAGCTTGAGGGCCGCGCCGAACCAGCAGGGAAAAACGTGCCGCCGGGCGATGGCCGGGATGATGTCTTCTGCCGTCAGGGCCCCGGCGTCCAGCACTTTTTCCATCAGCCGCTCATCGCAGACGGCCAGTGCCTCATCCCGCTCTTCCTGCGGAGCACCGAAATCCACAAAGCCGTCTCCCAAACGATGGGCCAGCTGCGCCAGTAGGGCTTCTTTTCCCGGGCCGGACAGGTCCATTTTATTGATGAACACAAAGGTGGGGATGTGATATCTCCTCAGCAGACGCCAGAGCGTCTCGGTGTGGCTCTGCACACCGTCAGTGCCGCTGACGACCAGCACGGCGTAGTCCAGCACCTGCAGCGTGCGCTCGGTCTCGGTGGAAAAATCCACATGGCCGGGAGTGTCCAGCAGGGTGATATTCGTGCAGCCCGCTTTCAGCAGGGCCTGCTTGGAAAAGATTGTAATGCCACGGGCCTTTTCCAGCGCATCCGTATCCAGAAAGGCGTCCTTGTGGTCCACCCGGCCCAGCTTCCGGATGACGCCGGCACGGTAGAGCAGGGCTTCCGAGAGGGTGGTCTTGCCGGAGTCCACATGGGCAAGGATGCCCACCACAAGCTGTTTTTCGTTGTTTTCTGCCATTTCTGCTCCCCTCACACGGCCCCTACGATGAGCCCGATGGCCAGCAGCGGCAGGCCCAGCACCAGATTGGAGAGCATACTGCAATAGATGCGTTCCTCCGGTTCCAGTTCCTCAAAGGAAACGATGTGCTCATCGGCATAGTCCACGATGGAGCGGGTGGAGTGGAACTTTTTCTTTTTGCCCAGATTCTTCAGCTCTTCGCCCAGATGGTGGATGGTCACACCGTCCAGACGCAGGTAGTTCACCCAGGCCCAGGCCAGCAGCACGACGGCGCAGAGAAGGGCCGGGGCCTCCCACATGGAGAAGGTGCCGTCGCTGATGTAGCGATCCCACACCAGCATCACTACGGCCACGATGGACACACGGGTGACGGTCTTATACAGCACGGGCCGGAACATATATCGTTTATACATGGAGATCAGATTTTTCATCAAAGGGGTGCTCCTTTATATATAGTAGAGATTCAGTGTTATTGTAGCATGGTTTTATGAAAAAAGATAGTTCTCTCATCTCATCTGCAACCATAGTTGTTTTTCATGCCGTTTCAAAAAAGTAAGACTTCTTTTTATTCTTTATTGTTTTTCCGCCATGATTTTCCAGACAAAAGCAGGCGTTACCATTTTGTTTCTATTTTAGGGCTGTATTTCATTGACTTCTTTTGTCTACAATGCTAGAATACGAAAGGCACGGCTTCGGGCGTCCTGCGCGGGTCACGGGCAGGATACCGGGCCGCTTTTCGCTTCAGGATAGGAAAACAGGAAAACAGAAGATTAAACAGATCTCGGAGGATCTTATTCCATGAACATCGATCTCGAATCCCGCACCATCACCCGCCGCAGCTTCCTCAAGGGCGCTGGCGTCGTGGGTGCCGCCGGTCTGCTGTCTGCCTGCGGCGGCAGCAAGTCCGACAACGCCGGCAGCACTGCTGCTTCCGGCGCAGCAGCCCCCAACACCACCGGCGGCACTCCGCTGAAGGAGTACATCTCCTGGGAGAGCGCCAACCGTGAGCTGGAGAGCTGGAACGTGCTGTACAGCCAGCAGCTGACCGATATCAACGTCACCACCAACATGTGGGACGGCCTGCTGAGCTTTGACTGCTACGGCAAGCTGGCCCCCGCCATCGCCAAGAGCTGGGAAGCCAACGATGATTCCACCGTCTGGACCTTCCATCTGCGGGATGATGTGGACTGGGTGGATGCAAACGGTGGGGTCAAGGAGCACATCACCGCCAACGACTTCCTGGTCGGTCTGGAATGGGTGCTGAACTCTTACAAGAACGAGGCCAACAACACCTCCATGCCCACCCTCTATCTGGTGGGCGCTGAGGAATACTATGAGAAGACCAAGGAGATGGGCGACGCTGCCGCTTCTCTGAGCTATCAGGACATGCTGGATGCCGGCGTGGGCATTGAGGCTGCGGATGACTACACTCTGGTCTTCACCTGCAAGGACCCCTGCCCTTACTTTGACTCCGTGGCCTCCTACACCAGCTTCTACCCCGCTTCTCAGGCTCTCATCGATGAGCTGGGCGTGGACGGTTTCCGCGGCTGCGACAACACCAACATGTGGTTCTGCGGCCCCTATATCGTGGATGAGTATATCCAAGGCAACACCAAGAGCTATATTCCCAACCCCAGCTACTACGCTGCCAGTGAGTGCAGCCGCTTCGAGCGCTTCACCGTCACCATGATCTCCGATCAGGCCATCGCATTCCAGCTCTACCAGAACCGTGAGCTGGACGAGATCGACCTGAACGAGAGCACCATCACCACCATCACCTCTGACCCCAACAACGAGTACAACAGCCAGCTGTGCGAGAAGCGCGCCAAGCCTTCCGCCTACTGCATGCACTTCAACTACCAGAAGAACAACGCCGACGGCACCCCCGATGACAACTGGAACAAGGCCATTGCCAACAAGGCATTCCGTCAGTGCTTCTACCGCGGCCTGAACCTGAAGGCATGGTACTCCCGCTACAACAAGATCAACCCCCTCAAGTGCGAGAATGACCTCTACACCATGAAGGGCCTGTGCTACAACACCGAGGGTGTGGAGTACAGCACTCTGGTGGCCAAGGAGATGGGCTTTGACTCCGAGCAGTACGACGGCGAGACCATGATCCGCCTGCGTGCCAACGGCGGCGACATCTCCGACCTGAAGAAGCAGGCCATGGAGGAGCTTTCCGCCATCGGCGTTACCTTCCCCGTCAAGGCCTCCTTCTATATCATCGCCAGCAGCACCAGCGCTCTGGACACTGCCACCGTGCTGCGCCAGTGCTTCACCGACAGCTTCGGCGATGACTTCATCACTCTGGACATCCAGACCTATGTTTCCAGCCTGACGCAGGAAGTCCGCAGCCCCCGTCTGCAGAGCTTCGTCATCAACGGCTGGAGCGCAGACTTCGGCGACCCCATCAACTTCCTTGGCCAGGAGATTCTCCACGACGACAACGCCTATTATGCCCAGTATTACTCCAACATTGCCAGCGTAGCCGAGGCCCCGGCTGACTATCAGGCCGACCTGATGGACACTTACGAGCAGTACACCGATCTGGTCAATACCGCCAACGCCATCGTGGACGACACCGACGCCCGCTATGATGCCTTTGCCAAGGCCGAGGCCTTCATGCTGGAGAACGTTCTGGTCAGCCCCTGCTACTACGATGTGAGCTGGTGCCTGACCCACGCCAACGAGTACAGCAAGATCAACGCCATGTTCGGCGGCTGCAACTATAAGGCTGTCAACTGGGAGACTTCTGAGGAAGCCTACACCACCGTGCAGTATGAGCAGTTCGCCAAGGCATTCGAGCTGGCTTCTCAGGGCTGATGAATTTTTGACCCCATGCTGAAAAGGCTGCTTTCCCGGTCAGAGGATGCTCCGACCGGGAGGCACCTTTTATATATAACAGAAATAGGAAAAAGAACCGAGGAACATTATGTTTAGCGAATCTCACGAAATCTCCCGCCGCAGCTTCCTGAAGGCTGCTGGTGTCGCCGGTGCAGCAGGTCTGCTGTCTGCCTGCGGCGGCAGCAAGTCCGACAATGCCGGCAGCACTGCTGCTTCCGGCACCGAAGCTCCCAACACCACCGGTGCCACCCCGCTGAAGGAGTTCATCTCCTGGGAGAGCGGCAACCGCGAGCTGGAGAGCTGGAACATGCTCTACACCCAGCAGGCTTCTGATGCCAACGTCATCACCAACCTGTGGGATGGTCTGCTGAGCTTCGACTGCTACGGCAAGGTCGTGCCCGCCATCGCTTCCAGCTGGGAGCACAACGACGACTCCACCGTCTGGACCTTCCATCTGCGGGACGATGTGGACTGGGTGGACGCCAACGGCGAGGTCAAGGAGCACCTGACCAGCAAGGACTTCCTGGTGGGCTTTGAGTGGGTCATGAACTCCTACAAGAACGAGGCCAACAACACCTCCATGCCCAACGACACCGTTGTGGGCGCTCAGGACTACTACCTGAAGACCAAGGACGCCGGTGACGCTGCTGCCGACATGACTTACGAGGATATGCTGGCTGCCGGTGTGGGCATCGAGGCTCCCGACGACTACACTCTGGTCTTCACCTGCCCCAACCCCACTCCCTACTTTGACACCGTTGCCGCCTACAACAGCTTCTACCCGGTCTCTCCCGCCCTCATCGACGAGCTGGGCATCGAGGGCTTCCGCGGCTGCGACAACACCAACATGTGGTACTGCGGCCCCTATATCGTGGACGAGTATATCCAGGGCAACACCAAGAGCTACATCCCGAACCCCAGCTACTACGCCGCGGACGAGTGCAGCCGCTTTGAGCGCCTGACCATCACCATGATCACCGACAGCTCCATCAGCTACCAGCTGTACCAGAACCGTGAGCTGGACGAGGTGGATCTGGGCGAGAGCACCATTACCACCATCCAGTCTGACCCCAGCAACGAGTACAATCAGCAGCTCTGCGAGAAGCGCCCCAAGAAGTTCAGCTACTGCTTCATCTTCAACTATGACAAACACTTCGCCGACGGCAGCGTGGACGAGAACTGGAACAAGGCCATCGCCAACAAGGCATTCCGTCAGTGCTTCTCCAAGGGTCTGGAGCTGAGCAAGTTCTACGCCCGCTATAACCCCATCAACCCGCTGAAGTGCGAGAACGATTTCTTCACCATGAAGGGCCTGTGCTACACCACCGACGGCACCGACTACACCTCTCTGGTGGCCAAGGAGATCGGCCTCGACGGTGAGAAGTACGATGGCCAGACCATGATCCGCCTGCGCGCCAACAACGGCGACATCGCTGACCTGAAGAAGCAGGCCATGGAGGAGCTTTCCGCCATCGGCGTCACCTTCCCCGTCCACTGCACCTACCACATCCAGGCCGGTGCCACCACCATGCTGGACACCGCCACCGTCCTGAAGCAGTGCTTCACCGACAGCTTCGGCGATGACTTCATTGTGCTGGACATCGAGACCTTCGTCTCTTCCACCATGAAGGAAGTCGTTGCTCCCAAGCTGCACAGCTTCATCCACATGGGCTGGGGCGCAGACTTCGGCGACCCCATCAACTTCCTGACTCAGGTTGTCATCCACGATGACAACGCTTACTACAGCTGCAACCTGACCAACATGGAGAGCATCGTGGAGAACGGTGCCGCCGACTACCAGAGTGAGCTGGTGGATGCTTACGAGCAGTTCACTGACCTGGTCAATGAAGGCCGCGCCATCGTCAACGACACCGACGCACGCTACGCAGCCTTTGCAAAGGCTGAGGCTTACTTCCTGGAAGAGAACCTCATCTTCCCCTCTGTCTACGACGTGACCTGGTGCCTGACCCATGCCAACGAGTACAGCAAGATCAACGCCATGTACGGCCCCTGCAACTACAAGGCTGTCAACTGGGAGACCAGCGAAGAGGCTTACACCACCGAGCAGTACGAGGAGTTCGCCAAGGCATTCGACGCTGCAACGCAGGGCTGATCTCTCCTGACGTGACCTGCTGAAAAGCAGGAAAAGTCAGACTCATTCAACGGTATCGTGAAATATTTTCACTTCATTCTGTTGTTGAGGCCAATAAGATTCAATCCCAACGCGAGTGGTTTTTCTTGACTTCCCTTTTGTGGGATGATAGAATATCTGCATCGATACGGATTCTGCGAAGGCGCAGATACAGATCATAAAAGTCTGTTTCTGCGCCCTTTTTGTACCCTTTTTTACCATGTGGGATGGTAAAATGGAGATATGGGATAGGAAATTCGAGTGTGCAGAACCGTACAAGTCATTACAGGAGGGAAAGAAAATGTACCACGATTTTGAGTCTCACAGCATTGACCGCCGCAGCTTCCTCAAGGGCATGGGCGCTGTCGGTGCAGCCGGTCTTCTGGCTGCCTGCGGCAGCTCTTCCAGCAGCACTGCTGCCGGTGCGTCTTCCGCCTCTTCCGGTGCAGCTGGTTCCGGCAAGGGCCTGAGCGAGCTGTTCACCTACGAGACCTCCGGCCGTGAGCTGGAAAGCTGGAACATCCTGTACAGCCAGCAGGCCATCGATTTCAATGTCACCACCAACATCATCGACGGCCTCATCAGCTTTGACAATTACGGCAAGGCCGTGCCCGCCATCGCCAAGAGCTGGGAGCACAACGAAGACTCTTCCGTCTGGACCTTCCATCTCCGGGACGATGTGGACTGGGTGGATGTCAACGGCGATGTGCAGGATCATCTGACCTCCAAAGACTTCCTCGTGGGCTTCGAGTGGGTGCTGAATTCCAAGAAGAATCAGGCCGCCAACACCTCCATGCCCTCCATCACCGTGGTGGGCGCTGCCGATTACTACGACAAGACCGACGCCATGGACGACGCTGCCGCCGAGGCCCTGACCTATGAAGATATGCTGGCCGCTGGTGTGGGCATCGATGCTCCGGACGATTACACGCTGGTGTTCACCTGCCTGAACCCCTGCCCCTATTTCGACACGGTGGCGTCCTACGTCTGCTGCTACCCGGCCCCTCCGGCTCTGGTGGAAAAGCTGGGCGTCGAGGGCTTCCGTGGTGTGGATTACACTCAGCAGTGGTGCTGCGGCCCCTACCTCATTGAGGAATTCGTGGCCGACAACTCCAAGCGCTACATCCCCAACCCGCATTATTATGCTGCCAACGAGTGCACCCGTTTCGAGCGGGTATCCCTGAGCATGATCTCCGACCTGACCGTGGGCTATCAGCTCTACCAGAACCGTGAGCTGGATGAGCTGGAACTGAGCGAGAGCACCCTGACCACCATCACCACCGACAGCTCCAACCCCTACAACGAGCAGCTCTGCGAGAAGCGGCCCACCAAGTACGCTTACGACTTCCACTTCAACTTCAACTGCCTGAACACTGACGGCACTCCCAACGAGAACTGGAACAAGGCCGTGGCAAACAAGGCATTCCGCCGCTGCTTCCAGGAGGGCCTGAACCTCATTCCCTATTACGCCCGCTTCAACAAGATCAACCCCCTGAAGTGCGAGAACAGCTTCTACACCATGAAGGGCGTCTGCTACGACACCAAGGGCAATGATTACACCACTCTGGTTGCCAAGGAGCTGGGCATCGACGGTGAGAAGTACGACGGCGAGACCATGATCCATCTGCGCAAATCCACCCCGGATTCCATCGCCGCTCTCAAGAAGCAGGCCATGGATGAGTTGACTGCCATCGGCGTCACCTTCCCCGTCAAGGCCCCCTTCTTCTTCGTGGCCGGCAACACGGTAGCTCAGGACAACGCCACCGTCCTGAAGCAGTGCTTCACCGACAGCTTCGGCGATGACTTCATCCAGCTGGACCTCGGCACCTATGTTTCAAGCCTGGCCAAGGAAGTCCGCATCCCCAAGCTCCATGGCTTCGTCATCAACGGCTGGGGTGCAGACTTCGGCGACCCCATCAACTTTGTGGGACAGGAGATCCTACACGACTCCAACGCCTACTATGCCGTCAACTACTCCAACATCCAGCTGGTGGCTGAAAACCCTGCCGACTACCAGAAAGATCTGGTGGATGAGTTCGAGCAGTTCACCGATCTGGTCAACGCCGCCAACGCCATTGTGGACGACATCGACGCCCGGTATGCCGCTTTTGCGAAGGCAGAGGCTTACATGATCAACAACTCCCTCTGCGTGCCCTGCTACTACGACGTCCGCTGGTGCCTGACCCACGTCAACGAGTATACCAAGATCAACGCCATGTTCGGTCCCTGCAACTTCAAGTATGTCAACTGGGAGACCAGTGAGGATGCCTACACTACCGCTCAGTATGAGGAGTTCGCCAAGGCATTCGACGCCGCCAAAGGTTAATTTTTTCTTATTGCAAGTCAAAACAGCGTATTTGCGATATGCAGTTCAACGTTGTTGCTGCATTAAAAAGTTGAATTGCTGTAAACATCCCGGAACTTCCCGGACCGTGTGTTCTGTTCCCGGCCCGGAGAGTCCATAAAATGGTACGCGGGAGCTGTTCTTAGTCCAAGAACAGCTCCCGTTGTTTTGTTTTTTGGGGCGTTTATCTTATTTTCATCATTCTTCAGCATAGTAAAGTAAATTTATTTCATCTTGCTTTATAGTATGACTTTCTTTTGAAAGAAAAAGCGTTTTTTGTTCCATTGACAACTATTTATTTCGATGGTACAATAGATGTCGTGTTAAGGATTTTACGGGAGGAGCACAGACACAGACAGAGGGGTCTGTTTCTGCGCTCTTTTGTATTCTCTGGCAGTACAGGGGGAACAGATAATCTCGTAAGAGAGTGGGAAATTTGCAGAGCACAGTGCTCTGCGCCATAGAGCCTGAGCACGAAGAATAATTGGGAGGAAAACACAATGAACGCAAATTTTGAGTCTCATTCCATCAGCCGTCGCAGCTTCCTCAAGGCTTCCGGCGTCGTCGGCGCTGCAAGCATCCTGGCCGCTTGTGGTGGTTCTTCCAGCAGCACTGCTGCCAGCACCTCCGGTGCTGCCTCCGGCGCAGCTGCCCCTGCAGCAGACGCCATCACCGAGTACGTCTCCTTCGAGACCGCCAACCGTGAGCTGGAGACCTGGAACTTCCTGTACAGCCAGTCCGCTTCCGACTGCAACGTTACCACCAACAACTGGGATGGTCTGCTGAGCTTTGACTGCTACGGCAAGGCTGTGCCCGCCATCGCAAAGAGCTGGGAGCACAACGATGATTCCACCGTCTGGACCTTCCACCTGCGCGACGATGTGGACTGGTGCGACGTCAACGGCGAAGTCAAGAGCCACCTGACTAGCAAGGACTTCCTGGTGGGCTTCGAGTGGGTTCTGAACGCCTTCAAGAACGAGGCATTCAACACCTCCATGCCCTCTGAGACCGTCGTGGGCGCTGCTGACTACTACGACCTGACCAAGGACAAGGGCGACGCTGCTGCTGACATGACCTACGAGGACATGCTGGCTGCCGGTGTCGGCATCGAGGCTCCGGATGACTACACTCTGGTCTTCACCTG
>DCCL01000109.1 GCA_002313795.1 Faecalibacterium prausnitzii | reverse complement strand
ATCCGTCAGGATTGCTGCGGAAAATCGCCTTGTCTGTGGGCAAAAATTCTCGTCGTCCAGTGCACCCTGCTTACAAAAACAGCTTCTAAACCAGACTTTACAGAACGAGAGTAGGGGAAAGGAGCGTTTGCCATGTCTGGCTTGTTTTCATTGGATTCCTGGTCTACCGTCTGGATGCATCGGGACAGCTTCCTGCTGGGTCTGGGCAATACGTTGCAAACGGCCGTCTGCGCACTGGCGCTGGCCTTCATCATTGGTACGGTGCTGGGCCTGATGTCCACCAGCGGCAGTAAGCTGCTGCGGGTCATCTCCCGCATCTATGTGGAATTTGTGCAGAATACCCCGCTGCTGCTGCAGCTCTGCTTCCTGTATTATGCACTGGCTTTTGCAGGGGTGAGCATGGGTGTCATCCGCACTGGCATCATCGCACTGGGCGTTTACACCGGCGCTTATATGGGCGAGGTCGTCCGTGCCGCCATCGAGTCTGTGCCGAAAGGCCAGTTCGAGGCAGCACAGGCGCAGGGCTTCAACTATCTGCAGCGGATGGTCTACATCATCCTGCCCCAGAGCATCCCGGTGATGCTTCCCCCGATGGTCAATCAGGTGGTCAACCTGTTCAAGAACACTTCCTGCCTCTACATCGTGGGCGGCGCGGATCTCATCAGCGTGACTTACAGCTTTGTTACCGGTGCATCCACTGGTGGTGCCTACGCTCCCGCCTATATCGTCTGCGGTGTCATCTTCTTCGTGGTCTGTTTCCCGCTGTCCACTCTGGCAGCACGCTGGGAGGCTTCCCTCAAGGAACGCAAGGGCCGTGTGGCCGCAGACTTCAAGACCGCCAACAAGAAAGCGGTGCTGAAGGAGGCTGCCTGATATGAAAACGCTTGCTTCGAGCCTTTCCATCCTGACCAAACAGGGCGTCATGCTCTACCTGTTGCGCGGCGTGGCGTTCACCTGCATCATCTCGGTGCTGGGCGTCATTATGGGTCTTATCGTCGGTTCTCTGCTGGCTCTGGCCCGCACCTATTGCAAAAAAGGCCCGGCCCGCATTCTGGGCTGGTTCGCCACCGCCTATATCGAGCTGTTCCGCAATACGCCCTATCTGCTCTGGATCTTCATCTGCGTGGTGTTCTGCCCCTGCCCGGCGTTCTTCGCCCGTAAGATGTTCGGTCTGACCAGCGTAGAGATGAAACTGCTCTTCAAGGCCGCTCTGGCCCTTATCCTCTTCAACTCTTCCGTCATCGCGGAGATCGTTCGCGGCGGTCTGAACGGCGTGGCAAAAGGCCAGTTTGAGGCCGGTTATGCACAGGGATTCAACACCGCTGAGGTGCTGTTCTATATCATCCTGCCTCAGGCTTACCGCAACATCGTGCCCACCCTGCTGAGTCAGGTCATCACCACCATCAAGGATTCTTCCTATCTGGCCAACGTGGCCACCATCGAGCTGATGGCCCGCATCCGCCAGCTGCTGAGCGCCGCAGGCACCTACAACGGCCTTGGCACCGTGAACGTCTCGGATGTCATGGTGCTGTTCGGCACCGCCTGCATCATCTACTTCATCATCAACTTTACCCTCAGCTGCATTGTTCGCGCAATGCAGAACCGCCGTAAAAAGGCACTGGTCTTTGCTCCGGCAAAGGCCGCATAACTTGAGACTCTCCCCAATTTCCCAATTCCCATTTATTCTCCTGTCATTGTTCTGTCAATGCAAAATACGCCTGAGCGGCTGTCCGCTCAGGCGTATTTTGTTTACGGAAAAATGAAAAAGGCCGATGCCATGACGAACAGCATCGACCGAAACAAGGATCACTGTGCGGCCTTCTCAGCGGCATCCACCACATGGCTCACCAGCACGGAGGTGGTCACGGTGCCCACGCCGCCGGGCACGGGGGTAATGGCGTCCACTAAAGGCTCTGCTTCGGCAAAGCGGACATCACCGCAGAGCTTTCCCTCCTCATTGACGTGGATGCCCACATCCACCACCACCTGACCGGCACGCAGGTGCTCGGCTCCGATGGCACCCATCTTGCCCATGGCAACCACTACGATATCAGCTTCCCGGCAGACCTCGGGCAGGTTCCGGGTGCGGGAATTGCAGATGGTCACGGTGGCATTTGCCTTGTCCAGCATCATGGCGGCAGGCTTGCCCACCACAAGACTCCGGCCCACCACTACGGCACGCTTACCGGAGAGGGGAATGTTGTAATAGTTTAAGATCTCAAGGCAGGCCTGAGCCGTGCAGGGGGGATAGCCGATGGCCGTGTTGGTGAAGATACCGGCCAGAGAGCCGTCGGTGATGCCGTCGATGTCCTTTTCCGGGGCGAGAGCTGCGCGGATGGCGCGGTCATCGAACTGTTTGGGCAGGGGGCGGAAGAGCAGACAGCCGTGGATGGCGGGGTCTGCATTGACCTTCCTGATGACACCCAGCAGCCCGTCCTGAGAGGCATCGGCGGGCAGCAGGAACTGCTTTACCTCCACGCCCACCTTGGCACAGCGAGTCATGACGCCCTTCTCGTAGGAGAGGTCGTCGGGACGCTCGCCCACCCGGACAACGGCCAGAGTGGGGACGATGCCCTTTTCTTTCAGCGCAGCACAGCGGGCGGCATTGGCCTCATTCATGGCGGCCACAACGGGGGCACCCTTTAAAATCACAGACATAGCGTTTTCCTTTCCAGAGGGCGGAGAGCCCGCCCGAAGCATTTCTTAGAAGTTGTTTTCATAAAGCAGGGTGCACCGAATGATGTGAATGTTTGCTTGCAGTCAAGGCGCTTTCCCTTGCAATCCTGACGGATTGCAAGGGAAAGCAACGCAGAATGCGAGCAAACAGGCCGTTCAGGCGGTGTGCAATGCTTATGAAAACAGCTTCTTATTTCTGCAGCTGATTCGCTACGGTCTCGTAGACCTCATCAGCCAGCGGCACATATTCCACCAGCATCTGGTCGGCCCGCGAGTCCAGTGCGGCGGCATGGACGCGGTCGGTCATGAGCCGGGTGTTGATGGAAACGTTCAGCCCGGCAGCCTGCAGGGCCGCCTTGCAGAAGAGGGCGGCACAGCCTGCATCCGAGACGGCCAGCGCACTGCCTTTGGCAGCATAGTCGGCGGCAAGGTCGATGCCCTCACAGCAGGTTTCCATGATGTCCAGCGGTACGGAACAGGCACCGTCCAGCGCCTGTTCCAGCACAGCGGCCTTGTGAGCCCGCTGCTCCGGTGTCTCCTTGGGCAGGCCGTAGGCCGCCGCCAGCGGGGTAAAAGCGTCTGCATCAGCCTGCACAAGGGCTTCCAGCCGTTTGCGCAGGGCCTCAGCCCGGGCGTTCAGCGCCTGAATGTCCGCTTCCACAGCGGCATATTTCTTCTTTCCGGTGGTCAGACATCCCACCATATTGCCCAGTGCTGTGCCTGCCGCGCCAACAAGGGCCGCAGCGCCGCCGCCACCCGGGGCGGGAGCCTTGCTGGCAAGCTGGCTCAGAAATTCCTCACAGCTCAGTTGTGTCAGTTCCAAAATAGAGTCCTCCCTCTGTTGCAAATCCGTCCAGTCTCTGGTCGTGGGCATCTACTGCCGCCTGCTCCACCCGCTGGGCCTCAAAGGCGATGCCCAGCTTCACAGCCCGGGTGCAGCGGGGAAGATAGCGGTCATAATAGCCTTTGCCCATCCCCACCCGGCGGCAGGAAGCATCAAAGGCGGTGCAGGGCACCAGCACCAGATCAAGCTCTTCAGGGCGCAGGCAGGCCGACCGGCTCAGGATGGGGGTGCGGATGCCGTAAGCACCGATTTCCCAGCCCTCCGGGCCGGGCACGGCGGCGGTCAGCGAGAAGCCCTCGCCGCAGACCGGATAGGCCAGTGTTTTGCCCAATGCGGCGGCAGTCTCAGCCAGTGCCGTCAGGTCGGCTTCGCCCCCAAAGGCCGCATAGAGCAGGATGCGCTCTGCTTTCCGGAAGCAGTTCGTCTCCGCGATGCGGGCGCAGAGGGCCGCATTGGCCCGGGCGCGCTCTTCCGGCGGCAGGGCCCGGCGGGCTGCGATGCCTGCCCGGCGCTGGGCGGCTTTCTGCTCGGCAATGGTCATGGGATATCCCTCCCCCAAAAAAGATGCACAAAAAACAGAACGGAATTTTGTCATGTTACAGAGATATAATAAGCGCTGGCCGTAGAAAAAGCAAGTTTTTTGGGGAGATGGTGAAATTTCTTCACCCATCTGAAAAGAAATCGGCAGAAGGGTATCGGTTTGTGCGAAATGCTGTTGAAGAATCCCGCGTCATCTGGTATCATGGGAACATGCGGAAACTGAGAGAAACAGTGGATCGCATGAACTGATTTCTGCATCAGAGAGGGGTAAGTAATATGTACGAAGATATGATGGATACCATCGGCATGGTGGAAAAGGCTGACCCGGAGCTGGGCGCAGCCATTAACCGCGAGCTGAACCGTCAGCGGGAAAATATCGAGCTCATCGCCAGCGAGAATATCGTCTCGCCTGCCGTTATGGCCGCAATGGGCAGCATCCTCACCAACAAATACGCCGAGGGCCTGCCCGGCAAGCGCTACTATGGCGGCTGTGCCTACGTGGATGAAGTGGAGAACATCGCCATCCGGCGCGCCTGCAAGCTGTTCGGCGCAAAGTATGCCAACGTCCAGCCCCACTCCGGCGCACAGGCCAATCTGGCGGTTTACTTCGCTCTGCTGGATCTGGGCGATACCGTCATGGGCATGGATCTGTCTCAGGGCGGTCATCTGACCCACGGCTCTCCCGTGAATATGTCCGGCAAGAACTACCACTTCGTCTCCTATGGCGTGGGCGAGGATGGCCGTATCGATTACGCGGCACTGGAAAAGCAGGTCAAGAAGGTGCGTCCTAAGATGATCGTGGCAGGTGCTTCGGCTTATCCCCGCGCCATCGATTTTGAGAAGCTGGCCGAGATAGCCCACGGCTATGGCGCTTTCCTGATGGTGGATATGGCCCATATCGCCGGTCTGGTGGCTGGCGGGATGCACCAGAGCCCCGTGCCCTATGCCGATGTCGTGACCACCACCACCCACAAGACTCTGCGCGGCCCCCGCGGCGGTCTGATTTTGACCAACAACGCGGTGCTTGCAAAGCGAATCAACTCCGCTGTCTTCCCCGGCACTCAGGGCGGCCCGCTGGAGCATGTCATTGCCGCCAAGGCTGTCTGCTTCGGTGAGGCCCTCAAGCCGGAGTTCAAGGAGTATGCCCGGAAGATCGTGGAGAATGCACAGGCCATGGCCGCAGAGCTGCAGGCCCGGGGCGTCAAGCTGGTGTCCGGCGGCACCGATAACCACCTGATGCTCATCGACCTGCGGGACGAGGAATGCACCGGCAAGGAGCTGGAAGCCCGCCTCGACAGCGTGCATATCACCGCCAACAAGAACACCGTCCCTGGCGAGACCCGCAGCCCCTTCGTGACCTCCGGCGTCCGTCTGGGCACCCCCGCTGTCACCACCCGCGGCATGGGCCCTGCTGAGATGAAGGTCATTGCTGACTGCATCGCTGACTGCATCTGGCACTATGACGAGAAGAAGGACGACATCTCTGCCCGTGTGCTGGCCCTGACCAAGGCTTTCCCCCTGTACGAATAAGCGATAACATCCCGATAAGGCCCCAAGAGGCGCTGTGAAGAGCAGCGCCTCTTTTTTATATCAAAAAATTTCCCACTTCGCAGGTTCTGACAGATTTTTCCAGCTAACTCTGGTAGGATAAAGCCGAGGACAGGCCCGAGGGCACTGCTCCGTACAGAGAGATTGAAAAATCAGCACAGCGTCAGCGGAAAGGAAAGAAACTATGAGCAATTATCAGATGCAGATGCCCGCACAGTATAATACGATCGGGGAAGAAGAGATGGTCTATCTCTGCGGCGGCGAGACCACCGCATGGCAGGCGTTTCAGGATATCGGCCGGGTGCTGAATTATGTGGCCCGTATCTTCTCGGCGGGAAGCTCCATCGTCAACAATGTGGTCACTATCGTGAACTATTTCGATAAGCTCAGCGACCTGCTGCCGGTCATCGGGGAAGTGTGACCGGAAAACAGAGCACAGACAGAAAAATGCCCCTTCTGCATCCGGAAGAAGCTCTCCGGGCAGAAGGGGCATTGTGAATTATTGCTTAATAGTGCAGGTCATCAGCGGTCAGTGCTTCCAGCACAGGCAGCATGGCGGCGGCTTCGGCCTTGGCGGCAGGAAGGTCCATGTCACGGTAGTTGCCGCACTCCACTTCGCTGGCACCGGGCACAGCACCCTCAAAAGCAGCCATGAAGCGGAAGGAGTCCACCGTCAGTTCCAGCGCCTGCGCCGAGGTCAGTCCACGGGTCAGCAGGTAGAAGCCGGTGCGGCAGCCCATGGGGCCGACATAGATAACGCCGTCCTGATACTTGCTGTTGCGGGCATAGGTGGCGAACAGGTGTTCCAGCGTGTGGGCAGAACCGGTGGAGAGATAATCGCCCTGATTGGGCTTCTTCATCCGGATGTCCCAGGTCAGCACATCGCCGTCCTGACGGCTCAGGTACATGCCGCGGTCGAGTTTGGTATGGTCTACGCAGAAACTTGCAATGCGTTCCATCTCAGTTCCTCCCGAGGCTCAGGCCTGCAGGCGCTGCACGCTGCCGTGTGCGCAGTCCACAGCGACCATCAGGCCGTCGCGGATGTGAGAGGTGGCACCCACTGCACCCACGATGGTGGGCTTGAGCAGAGCCTTACCGGCGATAGCGGCGTGGCTGTTCAGGCCGGCTTCCTCGACCACCAGAGCGGCGGCGTCACGGACGTAGCTCAGCATCTCATTGGAGGTGGAGGGAACGACCAGCACCATGCCGGGCTTGAACTTTGCACGGACTTCTTCCAGAGTGTGGCAGACACAGGCCTTGCCGGTGGCGTTGGCCAGAGCAGCACCCTCGGGGCCGATGCCCACACCGGTGGACAGGCAGTTGCCGATCATGTGGATCTTGATCATGTTGGTGGTGCCGGAGACGCCCACGGGGACGCCTGCGGTCACAACAGCCAGCTCGCCGTCGTGCAGGTAGCCGTTCTCCTTGGCCAGATTGGTGGACTTCTCGATCAGCTCATCGGTGCTGGTGGCCAGGTCCATCATCAGCGGGGTGATGCCCCAGGAGATGGAGAGCTGACGCTGCACCTGCTCGTCCATGACGCAGGCGATGATGGGCTGTGCCGGGCGGTACTTGCTCAGCAGGCGGGCGGTGTTGCCGGACTCGGACACGGTGACGATGGCAGAGGCGTTGACGTCCTTTGCGGTCAGGCAGGCAGCGTGTGCGGTAGCATCGCTGACGCTGATCTGGCCGGTGGTGTCAGCCAGACGGCTGTCACGGTAGTGCACCTCGTTCTCGGTGCGCTCTGCGATAGCGGACATGGTCTTCAGGGCCTCAACAGGGTAAGCGCCTGCGGCGGTCTCGCCGGAGAGCATGATGGCAGAAGTGCCGTCGTAGATGGCGTTTGCCACGTCGGAGATCTCAGCGCGGGTGGGGCGGGGGTTGACCATCATGCTGTCCAGCATCTGGGTAGCGGTGACGATGGGCTTGCCGAAGGAGAAGGAGCGGTCGATGACGCTCTTCTGGATGCCGGGCAGCTCGGTGAAGTCGATCTCAACACCCAGGTCGCCGCGGGCGACCATGACGGCATCGGCAGCGGACAGGATGGCATCGATGTTGTCCACGCCCTCGCGGTTCTCGATCTTGGCGATGATGCGGATATGAGAGTCGTACTCGTTCAGCAGGTTGCGGATGTCGTAGACGTCCTGTGCGGTGCGCACGAAGGAAGCGGCGATGAAGTCAAAGCCCTGCTGCACGCCAAAGATGATGTCGTCCCGGTCGCGCTGGCTCAGGTAAGGCATGGAGAGGTGGACGCCGGGGACGTTGACACCCTTCTTGTTCTTGATCTTGCCGCTGTTCAGCACCTCGCAGGTGATGTCAGTATCAGTGACCTTCTGGATGGACAGCTTGATAAGGCCGTCGTCCAGCATGATGGTGCCGCCCTCCTGCACATCCTGAGGCAGGTCCTTGTAGGTGATGGAGCAGATCTCCTTGGTGCCCTCCACCTCGCGGGTGGTCAGGGTGAAGGTCTGGCCGGCTTCCAGCATCTCAACGCCGTTCTTGAACTCCTTCAGACGGATCTCGGGGCCCTTGGTGTCCAGCAGAGCAGCCACGGGCTTGCCCAGCTCGGTGCGGACAGCCTTCAGCATGTCCAGACGTCCCTTGTGCTCCTCATAGGAGCCGTGGGAAAAATTGAAGCGGGCCACGTTCATGCCGTTGGCCACCAGCTCGCGCAGCACGCCATCCTTATCGGTGGACGGGCCCAGGGTGCAGATGATCTTGGTCTTTCTCATAAATATACTACCTCCAACTGTTCTTTTTATCCTCTATCATGGCGCGCAGAAGTCAAGACGTTCTGCGGCCGCTGGCCGGGGGTCGGCCCGGTCAGGTAACTTTGAAAACCTTACCATTCTATATTATACCCGCTTGTATGCAAGAGGGCAAGAAAAATTTCAGAAAAGAAAACCTTAAATTTTCATGACAGATGCCCAGAAAAGAGAAGAAGATAAAACGCTTGCGAAAAACAGCGCCATCGCCTATAATAAGGGTAATCAAAAGTCTCACTTCTGCCCGCCGGGCGGCGGTGAGCACAATTATAAAGGAAACGGAGTGAAAGCGTAATGGAAAAGCGCGTTTTTCTGATCGTTCTGGACAGCTTCGGCATCGGTGCAGAGCCGGATGCCGCCGCCTTTGGCGATGAGGGCACCAACACCCTCGGCGCCATCGCCAAACACCCCAACTTCAACTGCCCCAATCTGCGCAAGCTGGGCATGTTCAACATCGATGGTGTGACCGCCGGGGAAAAGTGTGACGCCCCCATCGGCTCTTTCGCCCGCCTGCAGGAGCAGAGCATGGGCAAGGATACCACCATCGGCCACTGGGAGATCGCCGGTGTGGTCAGCCCCAAGCCGCTGCCCACCTTCCCCAATGGCTTCCCGGAGGAGCTCATCCACGAGTTCGAGGAGAAGACCGGCCACAAAGTGCTCTGCAACAAGCCCTACTCCGGCACGCAGGTGCTGAAGGACTACGGCGAGCAGGCCATGAAGGAGAATGCCCTCATCGTCTACACCAGTGCTGACAGTGTGTTCCAGGTGGCAGCCAACGAAGAGCTGGTGCCGGTGCATGAGCTGTACCGCTACTGTGAAATTGCCCGTGAGATGCTCAAGGGTGAGTACGGCGTGGGCCGCGTCATCGCACGCCCCTTCCTGGGCCACACCGCAGATACTTTCTACCGCACCACCAACCGCCACGACCTGAGCCTGAAGCCGCCCCGCAAGACCATGCTGGACCTGCTGAAGGATGCCGATAAGGACGTCATCGCCGTGGGCAAGATCTTCGATATCTTTGATGGTCAGGGCGTCACCGAGAAGATCAAGACCACCGGCAACACCAACGGCATCGCCTTCACCAAGGCATTGCAGACCCGCGACTTCGATGGTCTGGCCTTCGTGAATCTGGTGGACTTTGATATGCTTTACGGCCACCGCCGCGATGTGGCAGGCTACGCTGCTGCAGCTACTGAGTTCGACAAGTTCCTGGCCGACTTCATCCCCGGCATGCGGGAGGGCGATATCCTGATGGTCACGGCTGACCACGGCTGCGACCCCTCCTATACCAAGACCACTGACCATACCCGTGAGTACGTGCCCTACCTTATCTGCGGCAAGGGCATCAAGCCGGGCGTAAATCTGGGCACCAGGCTCTGCTTCGGCACCATTGCACACACCATCTGCGATTATCTGGGTGTGGATGCTTCCTCCCTGGATGGTCAGAGCGTGCTGGGCGATATCCTGAAGTGAGGATAAAGCGCCATGATAGAATTTCGCTATGATACGCAGCTCCTCATTGAGGGCAAGGGCCTGGACGAGGACGCTATTGATGCGTATATCCGGACCCACTTTGAGGGTGACAGCCTGCTGGCCGTCGGAGACGATGACCTCATCAAGATCCATTTCCACACCAACGAGCCGTGGAAGATCCTTGAGTATTGCTCCACGCTGGGCGAGATCTTCGACATCGTTGTGAAAGATATGGACCGCCAGTCCCGCGGCCTGAAAGGCTGAGAACACAACAAAAATCCCCTTCCGGTTCACAAAGCCGGAAGGGGATTTTGTTTTTATGAGAGGTCAGGCTGCAGTGTTTTCCGAGCTGGCTGCATCGGTGCCGGAGCCGAAGAGGGCATCCAGCACAGTGGAAGCGGCCTGATGCAGGGAAGAGGCTGCCTGCTCCACCTGCTCCTGAGTGGGCATGGAGATAGCGGGCAGATCAGGTGTGCCGTCTGCCGGAGCCTCAGCACTGCCGCCATCGGCAGGTGCTTCGGTGGAAGCATTGGGCTCGCTGGGCGTTTCGCCGTCAGCAGGCTGCTCTGCAGGCGTTTCGTCAGCAGGAGCTTCGCTGTCGGCAGGCTCATCGACGATGACGCTGTCCGGGGACTCCTCCGGCACCGACACGGCGGCGTTGGGGTCTGCGGTGGGAGTGAAGACGTCGGTCTTCTCCGGAGTCTGGCTGGTACTGGTGAGCTTGTCCTCGCCGCCCAGAACAGCGGCAATGAGAGCCTTTGCCTCGTTGACCGAGTTCTCATCCGGCTTCATGACATAGAGGCTCTGGCCCTTGGCCGAGTAGCACTTGGTGCTCTTGGCACCGGTGCCGGTGACACTGTAGCTCTGGATGTCCCAGCTGGCGAGGTCGCTCAGCTGCATCCGGACCAGAGCAGAGATCTGGTCCTGCGAAAGGCTGGTCACAAAGCAGTCCGAGGCGGCATCCATCAGCTTGGAGAAGCTCATGAGCAGGGTCGGAGACTTCAGCTTGTTCACCATGGCATCAATGACCTTCATCTGGTTGATGCCGCGCTGGATGTCGCCGGTCTTGAAGGCATGGCGCTCCCGGGCGAAGGCCAGAGCAGACTTGCCGTCCAGATGGTTCCAACCCTCGGCAAAGGTGGTGGGGTCGTAGTATCCGGGACTGCCCACCGAGGTGAAGGCCTGGTCGGAGTAGACATCCACGCCGCCGATGGCGTCGATGATGCTGATGAAGCCCGCAAAGTTGATGCGGATGTAGTGGTCTACGTTCACGCCGTAGAGATTGCCCAGCGTTGCCATGCTGGTCTCCACGCCATACAGACCGGCATGGGTCAGCTTATCCTTGCTGTTGGTACCGGCCAGATCCACATAGTAATCGCGGGGCGTGTTGATCAGGGCCACCCGCTTGGTGACCGGGTTGACCACCGCGATGATGTTCACATCGCTGCGGGCCTTTTCGGTCAGCTCACCGCGGTTGTCCACGCCGCTCAGGTAGACCACGAACGATTCCTTGGTGATCTGATTGGCCTCTGCGCCGGTGAGCAGGCCGGAGGTCATGCTGCCCAGTGCAGCCAGACCCTGCTGGGCCCAGATGCAGCCAATGGCCATGGCTGCGCACAGCACCGCCGAGAATACGCGGGATACCTTGCCGGGCACATTATACTCCTGGCAGCGCTTGACCAGCAGCCACAGCAACACCAGCAGTGCCGCGATGATGACCAGGTACAGCACGGGCAGCATCTGGGTGCGCCAGAGCTGCACAAGCGTAGCAATGCTCAGAATGCCCTGCAGACCCAGCAGGATCTTACCGCTTTTGGGCATCTCTGCCACGGTGCCGTCCCCGGAAGGAACCGGCGGACGGGAGCCGGAAGAGCGGCCCGGCTTGCGCGGCGGGGGAGGCGGAGGGGTGCGCCGCCGGGGCGGCTCCACCGGAGTCTCCGAGAAAAAGGCGGAGCTGTCCACTTCCACAGTCTGGGAGCGGTCTTCCTCCGTGCCGCGGCGGATGTGCCGCAGCGAACGATTGTTATCATCCTTCATAGAAAAGATCTCCTTTTTCGATCAGGACAGAGGAACGATGGTCAGCACTGCGCGGGCCGGCAGACAGGTTGCTGTCTGGTCCTCATTGGACAGCCAGCCAAAGCTTTCGCAGATGTGATCCGGGCAGGGAGAATCTATAAAACGGGCCGCACCGTCTTTGATCTCGATGTGCACTGTATAGTAACCGGTGTCCACGTCATAGGTGGCATCCTGATCCAGCGAAAAATGCATGGTGGTATTGCTGTCGCCGTAGATCAGCTCTGCCCCCAGGGCGGAGCCGGAAGCCTGGCTGTTGCGCCACACCAGCAGGGCGGCGGCAATGGTCAGAACGATGACAGCAAAGATGATGTTGACGAGTACTTTCTTCTGCTTCATACCTTATTCCTTTATGGAAAGCTGCTCCAGCTCCGCCAGCCACAGGGCAGCGCAGGCATCGCTGGGCATCCGCCAGTCCCCGCGCGGCGAGAGGGTCACGCTGCCGAT